>JAPWUZ010000083.1 GCA_028275265.1 Armatimonadota bacterium
CACTGTCGCCTTGCCGCGCTGTCTCTTCAGTGCGTACTCAATCTTTGGCGGTAAGGGATCACCGTGTTCTATACAGGACTCAATAATCTTACGCGCGACGTCCTGAGCGATTTCCATTGTCTCCGCCAGAGTACGCCCTTGCGCCACCAGACCCTGAAGGTCTGTGCTGGTTGCGAGATAGCCGCCTTCCTCCAACGGCTCGATTTGGATACTGATTAATACTTCAGCCATGTCTGCCGAACTCTCCCCGCGTCATGAGTCCACTGGATTCATTATAGCATTTGTCGCTGCGGTGGGAAAGGTTGCGGCGAGGACTGGGCGGTCCGCTGCTATCTAATGGAAGCACCTTGAACCTCCCGTCCCAGAATGTTATAATGCCCTCAGAAAGCCCGTGCATTCACAGAGGAAGGTTTGCATGATAGACCCGAAAGTGTACCGCGAAATGGGTTTGAATGACCAGGAGTACCAGCGCATCGTGGAACTGCTCGGACGGGAGCCGACCTATACCGAGCTGGGCATGTTCGCCGTGATGTGGTCAGAACACTGCGGCTATAAGTATTCGCGCCCCATCCTGCGCCGATTCCGCGAGTACCGCCAGGCAATGGAGAGCGGCGGACTGGAGAACGCGGGTGTGGTGGACATCGGCGACGGCTGGGGCATCGTGATGAAAGTGGAAAGCCATAACCATCCGTCAGCGGTAGAACCCTTTCAGGGCGCGGCAACGGGTGTCGGTGGCATCCTGCGCGATATTTTCACGATGGGCGCGCGCCCCATCGCCCTGCTGGATAGCCTGCGCTTCGGCCCGCTGGACAACGCCCGCAACCGCTATCTTTTCACCCATGTGGTCGGTGGCATCTCGTGGTACGGCAACTGCGTGGGTGTGCCGACCGTGGCTGGAGAGGTGTACTTCCACCGATGCTATTCGGGCAACCCGCTGGTCAACGCGATGGCGGTGGGCATTGTGCGCATCGACAAGATTGCACGGGCGCGCGCGGAAGGGGTGGGAAACCCCGTGCTCTACGTCGGCTCCAGCACCGGGCGCGACGGTATCCACGGCGCTACCTTCGCCAGCGAGGAGCTGAGTGAGGACTCGGAGGCGAAACGCCCCAACGTGCAGATGGGCGACCCCTTCGCGGAGAAACTGCTCATCGAAGCCACCCTGGAAGCGCTGGCAACGGGCGACATCGTGGGCATTCAGGACATGGGCGCGGCGGGATTGACCTGTTCCACCAGCGAGACCGCCTTCAAGGGCGGCACGGGTATGGAGATCGACGTGCTGAAAGTGCCCCGCCGAGAGGAGGGGATGACCCCCTACGAGGTAATGCTTTCCGAATCGCAGGAGCGAATGCTGTGTATCGTCAAGAAGGGGCGCGAGGAGGCGGTCGCCAGCATCTTCCGCAAATGGGGATTGAACGCCGTGGTCATCGGGCATGTGACGGACGACGGCATCCTGCGTGTGAAGGAAGGCGAACAGGTCGCCGCCGAGTTTCCTGCCGCCTTCCTGACCGACGCCTGTCCGACCTACACGCTGAAGGCGGAGGAGCCTGCTTACATCGCCCGTGTGCGCGAGTTCAACCCCCTGCAGCTGCCCGAGCCCGAAGATTTGAACCGCGTGCTGCTGGGGCTACTGGCATCCCCATCCATCGCCAGCAAGCGGTGGGTATACGAGCAATATGACCACATGGTGCAAACGCAAACCGCCTATCTTCCGGGCGGCGATGCGGCGGTGCTGCGCCTGCGCGGGACGGGAGGCAAGGGTATCGCCCTGAAAATCGACGGCAACGGGCGGTACTGTTATCTGGACCCCTTCGTGGGCGGGATGCACACCGTCGCCGAATGTGCGCGTAATATCTCCTGCACGGGCGCGAAGCCGCTGGCGGTCACCGACTGTTTGAACTTCGCCAACCCCGAGCGCCCCGAAATCTTCTGGCAGTTCGAGCGGGCAGTAGACGGCATTGCCACCGCCTGCGAGGTGCTGGAGACGCCCGTCATTTCGGGTAACGTGTCCTTCTACAACGAGACGCCCGACGAGGCAGTGTTCCCCACCCCCACCATCGGCATGGTGGGGCTGCTGGAGGATGTGACTCTACACTGCAAGGCGAGTTTCCGACAGGCAGGCGACAGGGTGGTGTTACTCATTCCCGAAGGCTGGCGTGACCCCCTGCAGGGGCTGGGCGGCAGCGAGTATCTAGCGGTGGTGCATGACATCGAGGCAGGTGCGCCGCCCGCGCTGGACATTCAGGTGGAGAAGCGGTTGCAGGCATGCGTGCGCGAGGCAATTGCGCAGCGGCTGCTGCACAGCGCGCACGACTGCTCCGACGGCGGGCTGGCGGTGGCGTTGGCGGAGTGCTGTCTGCCCGCGCTGGGCGAGGCGAACGGCGGAGGGCTGGGGGCGGACGTCGCGCTGACCACTGAGGAACGCACGGACGCTGCGCTGTTTGGCGAGACTGCTTCGCGCATTATCGTGTCGCTGTCGGAAGCAAACCTGCCTCGACTGCGAGAGATTGCTCAGGCACACGGCATCGAATCGCGCGAATTGGGCATGGTGACTGCAGAGCGTGTTCTCCGTATCGCAGTCAACGGACAGGAGCGTATCTGCTTGCCGGTGGAAGAACTCGTCAACGCCTACGAGGGAGCTATCCCGCGCCTGCTGCGGCTGGAGGGGGGAGCGTAGATGCCTATGGACATCGCGACCCTGTCTGAGACCGTACAGCGCGTCATCGCTGAGGTGCAACAGCACCCGAAAGTGGTGGCTGTCTTCCTGTTCGGTTCATGGGCGCGTGGCGAGCAGATGCCCATCTCAGACGTCGACATCGCCGTGCTGCTCGACAACCCCGACAAACGCGATGAAGCGGATATCGGCAGCATGTACTCCCCGACGATTGATCTGGTGCTTTTCCATCGGTTGCCCGTGCGTATGCAGTTTCAGGTCTTGAAGGAGGGTCAGCCGCTGTTCGTGCGTGATGAAGAGAAGCTGATCGAGACCACCTTTCAGGTGATGCGTTTGTACGACGAGATGGAGTGGATGTACCGCCGCTATTATGAGGAGATATTGCGATGAGACTGGCTGATGCCATTGCCCGCTTCGAGAGCCATCGCCAGAAAGCGCAACAACTGGGAGGGCAGGACATCTCGGATTATTTCGTCTTCACCGCGCTGGCAATGGAATGCTTCCAAGCGGTAAACTCGCTCATCGAGGTTGGGCAGTTGCTGATTGCTCGGCGAAAGCTCGTGGTGCCGGACACATATCGGCAGGTTTTTGAGGTGCTTGGGCAACATCAGATTATCTCTACCGAGGCAGCGGAGGCGGGGAAACGCCTAGTGTACTTGCGCAACTTGATCGCACACGAGATGATTACTGAGGAAGAGTTGCTCGAGGCAATTGTCCTGCTTTCCCACATGGATCCGTTATCGGAGGTAGCGAAACAGGAGGCACGGGGTTGACAGCAAACTGGAACAAGGTTGCCAGCACTCTGGAAAAGCATTCTATCCACTTGTATCCCGATTCCGTTCGGCAGGGGGAGGGGTTCGAGATTGCCTTTGCGAAACAGGACTCGCTCGGCTTTGTGGTCAGTATGGCACCCCTGCCAACCCCTGAACCTGCCGATGCCGTATGTCTGGACAATGTGTATCTCTATCCGCTGGACTGGCACAACTATCTTGCGCTGCGGGATATGCTGGGTCTGCGTCCCTCCGTTTGCACAAAGCCCCGTTCCTTCGGCACGGGCGACCGATTGGGTATGGTCACGGCGGCGCACCTGCAGGCGTTCAAAGACTACGATGTGTTCCCCGTGCTTGCCCAGCAGTCGCCGCGTGAGCTGGTACGCACCGGGCGCGATTTCCGTGATGTGCTGCTGAGCGCGGTCAGCGGCGTGCTGGAGGCTGGCTACACCGGCAAATTCGGTGCGGACGCCGACCACATCAAGCACGAACAGCAGTTGCGGCAGGCGATCGAGGCAGGCTATACGATGTACACCATCGACCTCAGTGACCGGCTGCGCGATGTGACCCAGCTCACCCCGCCGGAAATCGCGGACAAGGCTCGCGCGCTGTCTCCCCTTAGTCAGAGCATCATTCGCGACCATCTGAATATGTCTCTCCGCGCCGGGGGCGGTATCCGTTACACGTTGCAGCCAGAACGGCTGGTGCAGTCTGCCATCACCTTCGAGGATGCGGTGAAACAGGCAGTTCATTTCTACGAAGTGCTGAAGGAACATCGGGCCGAGTTTGACCTCGAGGTCTCTATCGACGAAAGCACACGGGTTACCACACCGGAGGACCATTTGTACGTGGTGGAATACCTGCGTCGCAGCGGCGTGCGGCTGTGGAGCCTTGCCCCTCGTTTCCCCGGCGAGTTCCAGAAGGGCATAGACTTCGTGGGCGACCTGCTGGAGCTGGAGAAAGCTTTCTTCCTTCATGCCGCGCTCTGCCAGCAGCTGCGGGGTTATCGTCTCAGCCTGCATTCCGGCAGCGATAAGTTCAGCATTTATCGCCTTTTCTGTGAGGCAACAGGCGGCAACTTCCATGTGAAGACATCCGGCACGAGCTGGCTGCAGGCGGTGCAGCTCATTGCACAGACAGACACGACGCTCTTTACCGAGCTCTACCGTTTGTGTCTGTTGCATCTGGAGGAAAGCAAGCAAGCATACCAGGTCCCCCTGTCTGCCGGGCAATTTCCGCCGATGCCCCCCTCGGATTTGAAGGATTTTCTTGCCAAACCGTCGGTGCGTCAGTTATTCCACATCTCTTACGGCGTTTTGCTGGAAGAAGCGGGCGGGGAAATACGAAGCTTGCTCCACGCACACGAGCAGGAACACTACCGCCTCGTTGCAGAACATATCGAGCGACATCTGCAAGCACTGCAATAAAACAGGGGGAAACGATGTCCGGGCTTTTGGGAAACGACTCGTTGGTGCTCTTTCAGGGGGATAGTATTACCGATGCTGGGCGGGACAAAAACAACCCTGCCAGCTTAGGCTGGGGCTACGCGATGATGGTGTCCAGTCTCTTCGCGGCCATGCATCCACATCGCCCGGTGCGCTTCGTCAACCGCGGCATCAGCGGCAACCGTGTGCGCGACCTGCTGGCACGCTGGGAACAGGATTGTATTGCCCTCAAACCCGACTGGGTGTCCATCCTGATAGGCATCAACGATATGTGGCGCCGTTATGATAGCAACGACCCCACACCGGTAGACCGTTTCGAGCGGGAATATCGCGACCTGTTGCGCATTACCCGGGAGCGCACCCGCGCCCGTCTTATCCTGCTGGAGCCGTTCCTTATCCACGTGCGCAAGGAAATGGAGGGCTGGCGCGAGGATTTAGACCCGAAGATACAGGCGGTGCGCAGACTGGCACGGGAATTCAATGCGCTGTACATTCCGCTGGACGGCATCTTCGCCAGAGTATGTGCCATGCGCGAGCCTACCTTTTGGGCGGGCGACGGCGTGCATCCCTCCGAAGCAGGACATGCGCTCATTGCCCGGCACTGGCTGCAGGCAGTGGGTGAATGGGTGGGGTGAGGTGAGCCGTTGAGCCTGCGTATCGCGATTGTTAATTCCAGCAGCTTCGGCAAGTACTTTCCGGAGCATGTGGAACGGCTGAAAGCTGTGGGGGAGGTCGCCCGTTTCGACTTTCCGGTCAGCATCGACGGCAAGTCGCTGGCGGAAGCCCTGCGCGGTTACAACGTGATTGTCGCCAGCGTCAAACCCTACTTCACCCGCGAGTTTTTCGAACACAAAGACGAGCTGTTGCTGCTCGCGCGGCACGGCATCGGCGTAGATAACGTAGACCTTGACGCCGCCCGTGCCAGAGGGGTGGTGGTTACGAAGGTAACGCCATGGGTGGAGCGCGAGGCAGTGGCGGAACTGGCGGTGGCCTTGTTACTGGACACCCTGCGTATGACGCACGAGGCGCGCCGCGCGGTTTACGAGAGCCGCTGGGCAGAACGCGCCCGCTTTGTGGGCTGGGAAATCCAGGGCAAGACGGTGGGTATCATCGGTATCGGCAACATCGGCAGCAGGGTGGCGGAGATTTTGCGCTACGGTTTCGGCGCGAACACCATCGCTTACGACCCTTACCTGCATCCCGATACCATCCTTGCCCGCGCTGCCGAGCCGGTAGGGCTGGATGACCTGTTGCAGCGGTCAGACATTATCTCCCTGAACGCCTCCCTGAACGAGGGCAATTACCACATGCTGTCCCACCGCGAGTTTGGGCTGATGAAGCAGGGGGTGTTTCTGGTAAACACCGCGCGCGGCGAGCTCATCGACGAGGACGCGCTGATTGCCGCCCTCGAGTCGGGCAAGGTGGCGGCCATCGGCATGGATGTGGTGGAGGGCGAGCCGATTGACGGCAACCACCGCCTGCTGAAATATCCGAACGTGCTGATTGTGCCCCACATCGCCGCCTACACGCGCGAGTCTCTGCGCCTGATGGGCGAGAAGGTCGTACGCGATGTGGAGAGCATTGCCCGCGGCGAGATGCCAGCGGATGTGGTTACTTAGGGGGCGTCCCCCTCTGTGAGAGGGGGACGCGACGGGATTACCACCAGCGCGTGCGTTTGGCAAGCGCGGGGTGTTTGGACAGCTCCGTCAGCACGTCGCGGCACTGTTTCAGGAGCGTGTCCAGCTGATGGAAGTCAGGTAACCCTCGCAGGTAGTCCTCTACCTCGATGAACAGCTGGTCGATCTTCGCAGCGATGTCCGAAGCCGTTGGGATTGGTTGCAGAACCGCTCGCAACTCCCTTAGCGCGATGAGCAGCTGTGCCAGCCAGTGCCGAACCGCCTGATTGTCCGACCGGTCTAACTGCTCTATCTGCTGCAGGGTTTCGGACACCCAGCGACGCAGTTTCGGCTTTCTCGATGGTGTCCGACTACCGCTGGAGTGTATCAGTTCTGCTGGTAGCAGTGTGGCGTGCACTGGGCCGTAGAAATCGTCGGCAACGTCGTCGAGAGGCGAATAGTCAACGAAACGCTGCAAGACGATTGGCTCGGCATAGAAACCCACATCAGCATCGTACATCTCCCATCCGCCGGGGACGTCCACCGGCTGCACGATGCGGCGCACCTCTCCGCCTGCGTTCACCACCTCGGAGCGGTCGACCAAAATGTAGGCAGTGAAACGAGAGAGTACGCCATGCTGGAGCGACAGCGACAGTATCTCTGGCTCTAGTTCGGCGTTCCTTTCCGCCACGTAACGAGTCTCCAGCTCTTGGATCATATCCCGTGCCCATATCGGGCGCAGGGCAGGATGCGCCTGAACACGCAGGGGGACGGTTTGGTTCCACGTCTCGCCGTCCGGCAGCGATGCGGTGATAGTGAGCCGTTCTGCTTCTTCTAAATGGCGACACCGCGCCAGCAACAGCAGGCTGCCGCCCGAATAGACGACGCGGTGTTGGCTCGGTAGCAGGGTATCTGGTATCAGCTGCGCCTTGCCTGTGGGGGAGTGAAGAGCTACTTCCACATCCTGCAATACCGGTTTGCCCAATCGCTCAGCGAGCCGTTGCAGCACTTCGTCCAGTCGCGCTTCGTTCTCAATGAACTCACAGACGCCGCCGGTCTCACGCGCCAAACGGCTCAGCAGGGCATCGTTGGGCACGGTGTCCACGCCCACCACGAACAGGGTAATCCCCGCCTGCTTCATCTGGCGAATCACCGCGTCTTCGTTGCCGACCTGTCCGTCGGTCACCAGAAAAATCGCTTCGAGCGCGTCCGCGCGAGCGGAGTTCAGGATGGACGCGGCTTGATGGAGGGCAGACATCACCTCCGTTCCACCCCGCGCGTCAATACCTGCCAACCATTCCATCGCGCGATAACGGCCTCGGTTGTCGGCGACCTGTAGGTGTGGATCGAGGGTTTCGATCATGTCATCGAAGGCGACCACCGTAAAGCGGTCCTGCGCGGTGAGGGTGTCCAGCACGCGCCCCACCACCCGTCGCGCAGCAACCGTCTTCCAGCCTTCCATACTGCCCGATCGATCCAGCACGAAGACGACATCGCGGGGCAGCTGCGAGCGCGTATCCTGCTTTGGAGCAGTGAGCAGGCAGAAAAGAGTGCCCTCTTCCTCAACATCTCCATCCGGCGATGCCAGCGCACCGATGTTCCAATCTTCATCGCTGAGGCGATAGCGCAGGATGAAGTCGCGATTCAGCCTTTCGCCAGGCTGCAGTCGCACATGCCACGTGTCGCCCTGCTGCTTGGTCACAACTGTGTGCAGGCTGGCACACATGTCATACAAGCGCAGTCCGCAGGCGTCAATCTCCACCTCCAGCGACAGCTTCACAGGGTTTGGGAAACCCGGCAGCAGCACAGGAGGGGTGATACGTGAAGCATCCGGCACTTGGTCAGTGTCTGGCACCACGCCTGCCCCGACCGATTCGTCAACCAGCGGGATGCCGGGGATGTAGCGAGGAGCGACCACCAGCGGAAATCGATAGGTAACCTCCCCCATGTCAAGTTGCAGGGGCATCGCCATGCGAAACGTGATTTGCGCTTCCTCGCCGGGCATCAGGTTGCCCACTTGGAGGGTGAAGACGTTAGGTCTCTCCTGCTCGGTAATCGCGGCGCGATACCCTTGCTGGATGGCTTGTGCGTACTGTTCGCGCGCCCGCTGGCGCTCTTCCAGCACTCCCTCCACGAGTCGCTCTCCCACCCGCATGGTGAAGGAGGTCAGCGCTGCGCTGGGAGGTAACGGGAAGATGTAGGTGGCTTCCAGAGGCTGATTCAGCGTGTTCTTGAAGACCTGCTGCAAGGTGGTTTCCGCCAACATGCCCACAATGCGCGTGTATACGGAGATAGCCTTCAGGGGCAGGTTGCCGTTGGGTGTGCGCAGGGTGCCGAAACCCGCGTGTGCCTCATGTTCCATTACCTCTTCCTCGATAAGCGGCAGAGTGTGGTGGCTCATCATGTTAACCTCCTTTATCTGGGATTGAACGCGCCTCTCGGCGTACGAGATGCCGCAAACGTAAGAAGCGCACCAGTGGTGCAGCTGCCTGCTGCAGCTCCTGTAACAGCTGAGGGTCAGGCGGTATTTCCTGTTGGATGAGCAGACGCACGCCTGGCGCAATGGCAATGCTACTCCACTGTTCAACAGGTAGCGGTTGCTGAGAGGGTTGCGACTCCACGACGGGCGCAGGAGCAGGAGCCTCAGCCAGCTTCCAGAACGCCCGTGCGGGAGGACGTTGTGGTGCCGAAGCGATAACCTCGTTTTCGAAGAGGGCGGCTTTCGGCAGCTGGGCAATCTGCTCCAGTTCCTCGTCCGATAGGGCGAGCAGCCGGTTCTGAATCTCAGCCAGCGACCATCCTTCGCTCTGCAGGCGTTTGATAGCCACCAGCTGCATCAGGTGTCGCACCCCATAGTAGCCAGTGCGACCGCGAAGCACGGGGCGGTCGATCAAGCCCAGCGTGGTGTACAACCGCACCAGACGCGGGCTAACCAACTCCCGCACCCTTCCGTTCGGCGCGACCAGACCGTGTTTCTGAAACACTTCATTGGCGCGCCCAACCAGGTCTTCAATTGTC
>JAPWUZ010000084.1 GCA_028275265.1 Armatimonadota bacterium
GGTGTATGTGTTCACGCAGAACCAGCCGGGCGTAGAGGGTTTGCTGGTGGTTACCGGAGAGCGCGGATTCAACCTTGCCGTCAAGAGCATGGCTCCGGCAATGGGACAGGCGACAGAGAGCGTACGCCCCACATGGCTGCTGGCTGCGCTGGCACACGATGTGAAGCAAGACTACGCCGATAGCCAAACCCTGCACAGCGAGGCGGAGGCCCTGGCTCAAGCGGGCAGCCGGGGCTGGTTCTTTCGGGTGACTGAGGCGTTGACAGATACCGCCCCACTGCAGTGGCTGCGCTCTTTCCAACAGACGGTGCTGGCGCGACCGGAATGGCAGTTGCCTCCCAAGGTACTCTTCTTTCCCCAGACCGCGTCCGGCATCTGCGAGGTGAAAAAGCTGCCTGGAGACGTGTGGTGGCTCCCGTCGGTGCGTGAGGGAGCCATGGTGAACGTGGGGCGGAACTACCGGGCTTACCATTCCCGCACGCTCACCGGAGAGCAGTACGTCATGTGGTCGGTGGACAAAGACCGCTCGGTCAATTTCCGCCTGATTGAGCCGCGTGTGTTCACGGCGCACCTGCCTGATGGAACACCGGTCAAAATCAGCGGAAAGGGGCGCAATTTCTCGTTGAATCTCCCAACGGTGCCGGTGGTGTTTACCGGTAGCGGAACGCTGTTTCCTGTAGAAGCTGCCGAGGACGCCATCAACGAACTGGCAAGGCTGATTAAAATCGGGGAGTCACGTCGGGTGGATGTGGGGACGGGGCGATTCCGCTGGCAGCAGGCACGCGATAACCTCCGGGCTGGTCAGGTATACACCGCCTACCTGCTCGCCAGTGAGGCACTCGATGAGCTCGTTCAGCGGTTATCGCAGTACCTCTGGATGGAAGCGGAAACGGCGGACGAAAGCAACTTCGATGAGATTGTCGACCTGCCATGGGCAAGTGGTGGTAAGGTGGTTCGGCTGCAAAACATTAACGACCCACCCGCGCGAGGTTATTTCCTGCGCTACCGGTTCGCCGTGAAAGAGGAAGGGAACTATGCCCTGTGGGTAGCGTGCCGCACGGAAGGCAGTTCACCACTGTTATGGAGCGTCGACGATAATGCCCCACAGCCCCCTGAAAGCAGCGTCTCCGTCGGCGGGTACGGCGAGGGCTTCGGATGGATACGCATGGGCACGGTAAGGCTGTCACCGGGGTTTCATGTTCTGGAACTGCGAGTGGTGCAGCGTGCCGGAGAGGGTATTAAACCCTATGTGCAGTGGTGCGATGTGGTGTTGCTCACCGCCGAGAATATCATCCCCCAGGGTACCGTCAAACCGTCTGTCAGGTAGAAGCCCATGCAAAAGCCGTCTTCGCCTACCATCAGCTTTTTCAAGGCACTGCGCCAGGCAACAAGCGACGCCTACGACCGGCTGGGTTTGACTCTGGCAAGTAGCCTGCTATGGCTGGTCGCACTGTTGGTCGCGTCGGTCGCCATTAGCTTTGCAGCTGTTACAAAACAGGTGATAGTGGTTCTGGCGGTGTTTTTCGCAGGCTCAGTGCTGCTGGGCGAGGCGTGGATGGCCTGTGTGTATTTAGCATATCGCGTGGCGACGCGCGATGACCCGTCTTTGCTGTGTTTTGTCGAAGCATGGCGTGGATTGGGATGGAAAACGCTGTGGATGTCGGTCATCCAGACCTTTGTCACGCTGGTCATCACGTTAAACATCGGGCTTTATCTGCAGAGCAACTTGCTCCTCATGCGCGTGTTCGGGGTGGTTGTCCTGTACATTTTGCTCCTGTGGATAACTGCCATGCTGTATCAGTATCCGTTGCTGGTGGAGCACGTCTTCGGGGCGTATGCCGCAGAGCAGACCAAAACGAGCTGGATAAGAAGGGTGCTTCGACGCTCCCTGCTGCTAACCATCGGCAACCTGCCATTCAGCGCGGGGATGTTCGCGATGATAGCTGCATGGGTCATCTTCTGCGTGCTCAGCGTCATCGGGCTGGCGCTGATGTTCGCCGGCTTTGCAGCACTGGCTACGGTGCACTGGACCCGTGCGCTGCTCATTAATTACGGTGTCATTGTACTGCCGCCAGAGCCGGAGGTTATTCCCGATGAACAGTTTCGCCTGCCGGGTGAGTAAACGAGGCTTGCGCTTATATGCTTAGGGATAACAAAGACACATTGCCATATCAAACCGTAAAAGGAGGGTGAGTCATGTTCGAAGTAACCTGTTTGGGCATTCTGGTGGCCGATGTGGTCGGCAAACCGATAGACACCTATCCCGAACGCGGTCGGCTCCAGCTGGTAGAACGCATGGAGCTGCACAGCGGTGGCTGCGCCGCGAACACCGGTGTCTCGCTGGCAAAGATTGGTGTCCGCACCGCCGTCATCGGCAAGGTGGGCAACGACGGCTTTGGCGACTTTCTGGTGCAGGTGCTGCAGAAGCACGGCATCGACACGCGCGGCGTCAAGCGTGACGAAAAGGAAGCTACCAGCGCGACGATGGTGATGGTGCACAGCGACGGCGAACGCTCGTTCCTGCACTATATCGGCGCAAACGCCGCGTTGCAATTGGAAGACGTGGACATGGACATCGTGCGCCAAAGCAAAGTATTGCACGTGGCTGGCGCACTGGTCATGCCCGGCATTGACGGCGAGCCTACAGCGGAACTGCTGCGTCGCGCGAAAGAGATGGGCATCATCACCAGCTTCGACACGGTGTGGAACACCAGCAGCGGCTGGATGAACACCGTCAAGCCCTGCCTGCCTTATGTGGATTACATGATACCCAGCATCGAAGAGGCGAAGATGCTCACCGGCAAAGAAGACCCCGAAGACATCGCGCAGGTGTTTCTGGAACACGGTGTGAAGGTGGTCGGGTTGAAGATGGGTGAGCGCGGATGTTACATCCGCACCGCGGACATTAGACTATCTATCCCGCGCTATCAGGTGCACGCGGTGGATGCGCTGGGAGCAGGTGATGCCTTTGCCGCTGGCTTTTTGACCGGCGTAGTGAAGGGCTGGGATTTGGAGCAGACCGGCCGCTTTGCGAACGCGGTAGGCGCGCTGTGCGTGACCGCGCTGGGTGCCACCACAGGCGTGCGCTCCTTGCAGGAGACGCTCGAGTTCATGCAAAAAACGCCGATGGCGTCGGGATGAAACGGTGGAAACCAGCCCTTTTTTAGAGGTAGCGCGTCAGGGCAGGAACGAGTGGTGGCGGTATGTGGTGGGCATTGGGTTTATTTTTGTCTGCTGGATAGGCGGGCAGGTGATAATCGCCGCACCGCTGATATTGCGAGAACCTGACCCCACCCGTGCTGACCTGCTGTTGCTCGCGTTGTTGCTGCTCAGCTTTGCGCCGGGGATGGTGGCGGTCGCGGCGGTGAACCGGTTTCTGCATGGCAGGCCGTTTTGCACGCTGATTACGCCTCACGATCGGGTGGAATGGAAACGGATAGCCGCGGGTTTCGCCGGGTGGTTCGTTATTGCGGCGGCGACGGGGTTGATAGAAGCCTTCCTGCATCCGGGCAGGTATCAGTCAAACCCCGAACCGCTAACGGTTTTGCCGTTTTTCGTGGTCGCAGCGCTGTTGATACCGATTCAGGCGGGCACGGAGGAGCTTATCTATCGCGGCTACCTGTTGCAGGGGATGGGTTTGCTCTTGCGGCATCCCGTTGTGCTATCTATTTTGAACGGGTTGCTCTTCGCGCTGCCCCATGCGACAAATCCTGAGACCACCGCAGGCTTCGTCAAGGTGATGCTTCTGTATTTCTTGGCAGGGTTCTTCTGGGCAATCATCACACTGCACTCTGGCACGCTGGAGCTGGCGCTGGGGGCGCACACGGCGAACAACTTCTTTACTGCAGTGGTGGCAAACTTTCAGGAAACCGCCATCCCCAGCCGCTCTTTTTTCACAATCACCGAGATGGACGCGAACTATCAGCTGGTGAGCCTGATTGTAGGCACGGTGGTTTTTTATCTGGTTTTGGTGCGCCGGGCAGGTGACCACTGAATCTGGCTTACTACGCGCATCTCTTCGATCCACACCCACCATGCGGGCTTGCCGTTCACGTGCCCGGAGGTTTGCAGCCGGGTTTTTGCTCCGGCGGGTGGAGTGATCGTCTGCAACCATTGTCTGGCTTCCTTCTCGCTGGCGAAGGGACCCAACCGCACCGACAGAAGGGGTATCGGTCTGTCGCACGACAGAGTAAATGTTCCTCCTTTTCGCCATGAGTAGCGCAGGCGAGCGACCTTTAACCCCTTCTCCGCGGGAATCAGCACCGGGAAGTTGTCGACCTCGATTCCCGCCAACGGCGATGGGGCACGGGGCAGGATGCGCACATGCTGTGGGTTGGTATCGTCCACACCAGCGCAGGCTTCCAGAGCGTGCATGGCGGGTCCCTGATTTGCGCCGTTACTCAGGTCGCCGATTCGGTACCACACGCCGTTCGGCAGGATACACGTACCTTCGGGGATAATCCACAGCCATCTGCGCCAGTCAATACCTCGCTGAGGGTCGGCGTAATCCATGTTTTTGTCATAGGTGTATTTGGCGAGGTTCCAGAGCAGTTTGCCCGCATCGTCCATCTCGTCCAGCATGAGGGCGGCATGGGTGAGCCAGCCCTGCCCGTAGCCCATTGCCAGCACGGGCGCGTGCCCATACCGCTGACCTAACTGCCGGCGCAGCGTGTTGTGGGTGATGGATGTCATCATGCTGTCCCAGCGTGAGGGGTCGTAGCCGTCCAGATAGATGGAGAACCAAGCCTGCACCAGAGAATCCTGCAGGCTGGGCAACACCGAGTAGGGGCTGACTCGCCAGCAAAAGTTGTTATGGTCACCCACTTTCAACAGGCGCACCATTCCAGCCTGCAGGCGGTCGGCGTAGGCGCGCCACCGGGATGCCAGTTCCGTTTCGCCCAGTGCGTCGGCGATTTGTGCGGAGCAACGCAGTGCCACCATGCAGGTGTAGGAGGCGTAGGGTTCGTACATGTCGGCGTTGGCGTAATTGCGCCGGATCTTCTCGGGGTCGGTTTCACGGCTCATGCCCGGCGGACATAACGGCAGGTGGGGTCCCCCACCCCATCCCGTGACTTCTCCTTCACTGAATATCACGTCGCGTCCCGTGTAGTCCATGAACCAACACACAAACTCGGCGGCGTCGCGCGTGGAATCCCAGCGGCTTTTGCCGTAAACGTGCGGGCGTGGAGCGGTTAACCACTCGTTCGTGGGTGCGCCCAGCATCCGCCATACCACCCACCTGCCCACCATCGTCGCAGCATGTCCCTCCATTTCCTCGTTGCCGTCTATCTCGTTGATTGCCCACGGCAGGGAATAGGGACCGTTCACGACGAACGCCCAGTGCGGAGGGGCGTCTTTCGGATAGCGCGTGATGTCCAGGGGTTCATTAGGGGGACCCTGCGCAGGGTCGCGGTTGGCGCGATAGAAGTAGAGCCACCGGTCGCAGAAGTCCACATAGTTGGTGCGACGGGTATCGTCGTAGGCGCATCGCAGCACAAGAGTCGCGTAGTGGTCCGAACTGCGTCCGTAGGCACCCTCCGCGTATACCCCGATGGGCGCCCAGGTGCCGATACCGCTGTAGCCGCCGTACCAGGGGCAATCTCTGCCCGTCTCGCGGAAGAAGCCCGTGTTGCTCTCGAACTTTTCCATCATCTGCAGGATGTTGGCTGTCCAGATGTTGGTGAGCATATCCGCTTCGCGCCCGCCCAGAAAGCGGATACGGGCTACATCCGTGTCTTTGGGAAAAGGCAATAGCGGTACTCGACGCGGAAGGTCTTCTGCTGAAGTATACAGTGCATGCGCCAGCGCATTCAGGTCGGCAATCCAATTCGGCACGCGGTAAGAGGCGAAAGCGGGTTTGAGGTCATCGGCATCCGCGCGCCACCGACCGAAGGGCTTCAGGCTTGCCTCCGGCTGGGCAGATGCCAGTGTGATAGCGGAAATGAGAGGGCGTCCACGCACATCGGGATTGTCCATCACCGTGATGCTCTCTATCCGTTTGGGGCGGGGGCGAATCGCCAGATAGTAGTGAGCGTGCCGGGTGTCGTTGCTGGCGGCTTCCCCGTTTTCGCGCAGGCGCAAGGCGCGCCGCAGGATGCGCATATATTCCGGGCGCGAGGCGAAAGGTTCACGAATAGGCACGCCTACCGAGTGGGTAGGTCCGTGTGCCCACTGCGCCACGAACCACGCGGTCGCTCCGATGACCAGCGGCACCCGGTCGCTCGTGCCGTCTTCGTAACGGATGAGCAGTTCGCCAATAGACGTGCCCACATACACCAGGTCGTCGCGTTTATCGCGCAGCTCCGGATGCTCTCCCCAGTGCGCTACGCCGTAATCCCAGCCTTCATTCATCATACCCAGCAGATACAGCGTTTCGGCTTGAGCCTGTACCGGGATGGTCTCTCGTGTACCTTCCACCTGCCGACGGGATGTTCCGCGCCGTTCGGGAGCCGCCGCCAGAAACGGTATAGACCTGCACAGCACCACCTCTGCCCCCTCGTCGATGGGCACGGCGTAAAGGTCGTTCCGTTCCACTGGTTTGGCGACGGGAACGTCTTCCTGTCGGTAAGCGGCAAAGGCAATCCACGCGAAGCCGCCGGGGCGAATGACGGGGTTACCGTCGATGACCTCCAGATACACCTGCCTTCCGATAAGGTCTGCCGTGACCCATTTCACGGGCGTCAGAGTGTTTCTGCCGGGTGTATGCGCTCGGCGCAGGATGACGCCATCAGGGTACGAGCGCAAAAGCACCCAGTTGCGGTCACCATCGTTCTGGGCGTTCAGGGTGCCGTCCCATCCTGCGATGAGGAAACGCTGCATGGGCTTGCGGATGGTAAACACGGGGGAGCGCAACGCGCCAGTGTTGCTTTCCCCTGCTTCCAGCGAGTTTACCACGTAACCGGGTTGTACACCTTGCGGGGAGAAAAAGGGCGGGTTCAAGCTGATTCGCCACGTCTGTTCGTTCTCGACCGTCCAGCCCTGCAGCGTGCCGGAGGCAAAGGCCAATATCGCAGCGGTATCCGATGGCACAGGGACAAACGCGCAGACGCTACCACTCGTGATAAGCGCAATCAGCAACACCACCAGTCTAACCCACATGTCTTCCCTCCACCCTCTATCACGCCATCGGGGAGATACCAACGGTAGAGTTGCCGCCGGGAATGGCTCACAGGATGTCTTTAGCGGATTAGCCCGGACCCATCCTGCGGCACACCATCCAGTACCACCAGCACCCCGCGCTGTTGCGCCAGCTCGTGTGCGCTGCCGGTAATGCCTTTGCCCGCCACCACCGCTACAGTGCGGATGTCCCACTGGCGCAGTCTTTCGGCGCGCGCCAGCGCACGCTGCACGTCGTTGTCATCGACTGTCCACGAGATTTCCCACACCATCAGGTAATCTTCGCCCGTTTCCCGATGCCTCCCGGTGGACAGCATGTCCACGAGACGCAGTTCGTCCCAGTCCTCTCTTGGGCATATTATACCGTAGGATGCACGCAGCAGGTGAGGACGGTTCCCGCCAACGCTGGCTTATGGTATCATAAAAAGCAAGAATAAGGGGAGGGCTGAAATGGCACAACCACTGGTAGGGATTATCATGGGCAGTGACTCCGACCTGCCGGTGATGAAACAGGCGGCAGAGGTGCTGGAGCAGTTTGATGTGCCATACGAAATGAAGGTGCTCTCTGCACATCGAACGCCTTTCGATACCATAGAGTACGCGCGTGCCGCCTACGAGCGGGGCTTGCGGGTGATTATCGCAGGAGCGGGAGGCGCGGCACACCTTCCCGGTGTGGTGGCAGGGGTAACCACATTGCCGGTTATCGGCGTTCCCATAGAAAGCAAATTGCAGGGACTGGATTCGCTGCTTTCCATTGTGCAGATGCCGTCGGGCGTGCCTGTAGCAACTGTAGCCATCGGCGGGGCACGCAACGCCGGGTTGCTCGCAGTGCAGATACTGGCGACCGCCGATGAGCGTTTGCACCGCAAGCTGCTAGACTATAAACAGCAGCTCGCCGAGCAATCGCGTGCCAAAAACGCAAAGCTGCAGGAAGGGTAATGGAAGACAAACGCCTTCGGTTAACGCAACTGGTGCGCTGCGCGGGTTGAGCGAGCAAACTGGGTCCCACCCAGCTGGCGCAGGTGCTGCGTCAGTTCGCCGACGTCGCCCATCCTGATTTGCTGGTGGGCATTGAAACCCGCGACGATGCAGGGGTGTTCCGCGTCCGCGAGGACATGGCGCTCGTGCAAACGGTGGATTTCTTTACCCCGATTGTGGATGACCCCTACTGGTACGGCGCGATTGCGGCGGCGAACTCTTTCAGCGACGTCTATGCCATGGGTGGAACCCCGCTGACTGCGCTCAACCTCGTCTGCTTCCCCATCGACAGCGCGCCTGCGGAGATGCTGGCGGAAATCCTGCGCGGTGGCTACGATAAGGCACAGGAAGCGGGGGTAGTCATCCTGGGCGGACACAGCGTGGACGACCCCGAACCGAAGTATGGAATGGCGGTGACGGGTGTGGTACATCCTGACAAGGTGGTCACCAACGCGGGGGCGAAGCCGGGCGACCTGCTGGTGCTGACAAAGCCGCTGGGCTCCGGAATCATCACTACCGCTGCGAAGTTTGACGAGTGCCCTCCCGATGTACTGGATGAGGCGATACGGGTCATGGCATCACTCAATCATGGAGCGGCAAAGGCGATGCAAGAGGTGGAGGTGCATGCGGCAACCGACGTAACCGGCTTCGGGTTGCTGGGGCATCTCTATCAGATGGCGCTGGCGAGCAGAGTGGCGGTGCGTCTTTTCTCCCAGAGGGTGCCCCTTCTGCCGGAGGTGGAACGTCTGGCGATGCAGGGCAACACCACGCGCGGCGGCAGCCTCAATCGGGAGTATGTGGGCGAGCACCTGCAGTGGGGCGCGGCTATCTCCCTGGCGATGCAGCATGTGCTGCTGGACCCGCAGACATCGGGAGGGTTGATTATCGCGGTGGCTGCGGACAGGGTAGATGAGCTGCTGCAAAGGCTTCAGGTTTACCAGACTCCCTGTGCGGCTGTCATCGGAGAGGTGCAGGAAGGGCAAGCGGGCACAATTGGGGTGGAGTAGAGGACTGGTAAGACCTACTGCGCTCTGGATGTGGTATCTGCTATCAGTGTGTCCAGTATGACCAGCACCCCATGCAATTGTGCAGCTTCGTGCGCACTAGCAGTGATACCATTGCCAGCCACGACGGGCAACGCACTTGGCTCCCAGCGCCGCAGGATTCGCGCCCGGCGTTCGGCACGCTCCACGTCGTTCCTGTCCACTATCCAGGAGACCTCCCACACCATGAGGTACTCTTTGCCAGAGTTGCGGTGTGTTCCCCGAACCATCACCTCTGCAGATATCAGCTGCTTCCATTCACTGCTGCTGATGTCGTGCTGATCCAGTACCTGCTGTAAGTATTGCCCTTTATCGAGTAATCTGAGGTTCCTGAAGTGTTT
>JAPWUZ010000085.1 GCA_028275265.1 Armatimonadota bacterium
GACTGGGGTCTCATCGCAAACGGTATGCCCTGAATGAGCTCCCACCGCCCTTCCCAGTGTTTGTAGTCGTCGTATGTGTAGTGGGGCACGTATTTGGGGATGCCCATCGTCGCCTCTTACGGCAGGGCGGGAGGCTGGAATGCCTTCAATTCCTCTTCGCTTTGAGGTACTTTCAGCTTGCCTTCCGCTATCATCTGGCGCAGGGTTTCTATTTTGTCCAGCACCTGTTGGGGCACCAGTTGCTTGGTGTATCGCATTGGGCTGAGACCGACCCCGTTTTCCTTAATGCCCAGGTCGCGTGTGCCCGGCTGGAAAGTGCCCTCCTGAACCGACTTGCACACCTCGAAAACGGCGTTGTCCACGCTCTTAATCATGCTGGTTAGCACGAAACCGGGCGCGATGTAGTCCTGGTCGGAGTCCACGCCAATCGCGAAATGTCCTTTGCCCCGTGCTTTGGCGGCTTCGATAACCCCCAGTCCGCACTGCCCGGAGGCATGGTACACGATGTCCGCCCCCCGCTCGAACTGCGACAGCGCGAGCTCTTTGCCTTTGGCGCTGTCCGTCCAGTTGCCCGTGTATCCGATGAGTACCTTCGCCTTGGGGTTGGTGGTCATCACTCCTGCGCGATACCCCGCCTCGAACTTCTTAATCAGCGGTATCTCCATGCCTCCCACAAAGCCCACCACGTTGGTTTTGGTCATGGCACCCGCCAGCGCACCCACCAGGAAAGAGCCCTCATGTTCGCGGAACTTCAGCGACACGCAGTTAGGCAAATCGGGGGCGTTGCCGTCCACGATGGCGAAGATGACTTGCGGAAACTGGGGAGCGACTTTCTTGAGTGCGTCCTCCATCGCGAAGCCCACCGCAATCACCACATCATATTTCTGCTGTGCGAGCAAGCGCAGGTTTTGCTCATAGTCGGGCAGCTTGGCGGATTCCAGGAAACGCACCTCCGCGCCCAGCTCCTTTTGTGCCCGCTGTAAGCCTCGCCATGCCGATTCGTTGAACGAACGGTCGCCGATACCGGCGATGTCAGTGACCATCGCCGCACGCAACTTTTTCTTTCCCCCTGTCGGCGCCTCGCCCGACGTGGGCGCGGATGGCTTCTTCGCACACGCGCTGAACAGCACGAGCGCACTCATTGCAAGCAACAGATGAACACGTCTCACGGCACACCTCACGCAAGTCCGTTTTGCTATTCCTCGTCGGACTCTTCTTCCGCCCTGTCTTCTTTGCCTTCTTGCGTCTGATAAAGAGGCTTCGTTCGCGCAATAAGGCGCTGCTGTACCTCCTTGCCTTTCGCCGTGCTGGTCACCGGCAGGTAGCTCACGTAGCGAGCATCGGGAACGTCCTGATTTCGCCAGTGTTCCAGCAACCGCTGCTGCAAGTTCTGTGGTTCAAAACCCACGTACAGCACCTGATACTGCGCGTCGCGGAAACGATATACCGCCGCGCAGGCAGGTGCGCGTCGCGCGCTCGCCTCGTTCCACTCGATCACCCCAGAGCTCCATCGGGGGTCGCGCTGCAGCTCGTGGCTGATCCACCGGCGAAACATCCCCTTGAGCGATGCCCCCGACAGCGCAGCGATATACTCCGCGCGGTCCATCACATCTGGCGGCAGACGCAATCCTACCACCAGTGCACGGCGTACCGGGGTTTGCTTGCTTTCCTCTCCTTCCATATCACTCACTTGTGAATCGCCATCCTCTCGGTGTCTTCGTAAGCTTCCAGCAGAGCTTCGGTCAGGGTCGGATGGGCGTGAATGGTATGAGTCATCTCCTCGATGGTGCTTTCCAGCTGGATGGCGGTTACCGGCTCGCCGACGAGGTCGGTGGCGTGGGGGCCCACGATGTGTACTCCCAGAATCTCCCCATAGCGGGCTTCCGCTACCACCTTCACCAGACCTTCGCGCTCACCCATCGCCATCGCTTTGCCCAGTCCGCGAAAGGCATATTTGCCCACACGCACGTCGTATCCCTGCTCCCGGGCTTGCTGCTCGGTCAGCCCGACCGAAGCCACTTCCGGCACGGTGTACACGCAGCTGGGCACAGCGCGATAGTTCATGCGTCGTTCCTGTCCCATTGCGTTGCTTGCCGCCACAATGCCCTCCATCGACGCCACATGCGCCAGCTGGATACGTCCCGTCACGTCACCGATGGCGTAGATGTCCGGGACGCTGGTTTCCATCTTGTCGTTCACGGCGATGCCTTTTTCGTGCGTCTTGATGTTCACTGTCTCCAGCCCCAGTCCGTCCAGCACTGCACGCCGTCCGACAGCAACCAGCACGACTTCACACTCGATAACCTCCTCGCCCTTTTCGGTCTGCACCACGACCTGTTTGACGCCGTTTTTACCGTGCTTGACCTCGGTGACGCGCGAGTTCAGCAGGAACCGAATGCCCTGGCGCGTGAGACTGCGCTGCAACTCGGCGGCGATGTCGGCATCTTCCAGCGGCAGTATCTGGGGCATAATCTCCACCACCGTCACCTTGCTTCCAAGCCCGTTGTAGATGTAGCCGAACTCACAGCCGATTGCTCCTGCGCCGATAATCACCATGCGGGGCGGAACCTCTTTCGCCGACACCGCGTCATCGCTTGTCCAGATGCCGTCGCCTTCCAGTCCGGGTACCGGCAGGCGTACCGGCGCGGAGCCGGTGGCAATCACAATCGCACGGGTGCGGATGGTTTCGGTGGAGCCGTCTGGCTTCACCACCTCTACCGTGTGATGTCCGGCGATACGTCCGGTTCCCTCGATGTGGCGCACGCCGTTCTTTTTGAACAGGCTGGCGATGCCGTTGCGCAGGGTAGAGACCACCTTGTCTTTATGTGCCATCAGTCCGGCGAAATCGATGCTGACCTCACCGACCCGGATGCCGAACATCTCGGCGTGTTTTATCTGTTGGTAGCGCTCCACCCCGGCAATCATTGCCTTGGTGGGGATGCATCCCCAGTTCAGACAACACCCGCCCAGATACTCTTTCTCCACACAAACCACGCGCCCACCGAGCTGCGCGGCGCGGATGGCTCCCACGTATCCGCCCGGTCCTGCGCCGATAAAAGTCACGTCCACATCAAACTGTTCGGAACGTAGCATCTGCGGTTGTACCTCCTGCTGGGGAAGAGATTGGTCCATCTGCGCGGCGCGCTCCAGTAACTGTTCCACCTCGACGAGCGGGTTCGCTGTTTTTACAGGCGGTTCCATAATAGCCGCCTCTCGTGCTTCAGGTTGTGGCATGGCTCCTCCTCGCAAACGTATTCGCCGGTACCAAGTGCCCGGGGCGGGACTCGAACCCGCACGCCTTACGGCCCGGGATTTTAAGTCCCGTGCGTCTACCGATTCCGCCACCCGGGCACATCCTTTCAAAAGTATAGCATGGTGGCACGCAGAAGGCAAGAGGCACAGGGGTTTGCGGTAGACCCGGAGCGGAAGGCTCCCGCCAAGCCGTAAGACTCCTCCCCGCCCGCGGGGAGGTTGGGTGGGGGCTCGGCTCACTGGGAGGTTCGCCTTCCGGGTAGTGGGGTGACCCCCCCTTCAACCGCAGCAGGGATTTCAGAGCGTGTTGCAAAATCACTTATGCGCAGAAAAACGGGGATAGAGGAAGCGCGATGGAACCAACGGTACACGTTACCACTGTGGACTATGTCATCATCGTGGCGTATCTGGTGTTTGCGCTGGTGGTGGGTGCGCTGCTGGGAAGGCGTGCCTCCAAGAGCATGGCGGAATACTTCGCTGCCGGGCGTACCCTGCCCTGGTGGCTTGCAGGAACCAGCATGGTCGCCACGACCTTCGCCGCGGATACGCCGCTGGCGGTATCGGGGCTGGTGCGCACGCAGGGCATTGCAGGGAACTGGTTCTGGTGGAACGGCGTGTTCGCGAATATGCTGGGTACGTTCCTGTTTGCGCCGCTGTGGCGGCGCAGCGGCGTGCTGACCGACCTCGAGTTCATCCGCATCCGCTACGACGGCAAGCCCGCCAACTTCCTGCGCGGATTTCGTGTGCTTTACTCCTCACTCATTCACAACTCGATCGTCATGGGCTGGGTGATTCTGGCGGCGTCCAAAATCGTGCGGGCGACGTTCGGCTGGGACGAACATATCACGCTGGGAGTGCTTATCCTCATCACCTTTGTGTACACCCTCAGCGCAGGGCTGTGGGGTGTGGTGGTTACCGACCTGTTGCAGTTCATCCTGGCAATGACAGGTGCCATCTGGCTGGGTATCGTGGCGCTCATGGCGGTCGGAGGAGGTCCCTCTCTGGTGCAACAGCTGGGCGAGCGCGGGCTACACGACAAGCTTGCGCTCATTCCGCACCCGGAGATGCGCGATTTATGGCTGGCGTTCCTGGCGTACATGCTGCTGCAGTGGTGGTCGGTGGGGCGTCCCGACGGCGAAGGCTATATCGCGCAGCGTTTGCTGTCCTCTCGCGACGAGAAGCATGCCACCTATGCTTTCCTGTGGTTTGCTTTTGCCCACTATGTGCTGCGCCCCTGGTGGTGGATACTGGTGGGACTGGCGTCGCTCATTCTGTTACCGGGCACGATTGCCAAGGAACTGGGTGGCGACGAAGGTGCCTACCCCATCCTCATGGGCAGGTTGCTACCTGCAGGAGTGCTGGGCGTCATGGTGGCGTCGTTGCTGGCGGCGTTCATGAGCACGATGGATACGCAGATGAACTGGGCGGCGAGCTATCTGACCAACGACTTCTATCGCGCCTACATCCGCAAGGATGCCCCTGACCGACACTACGTGCTGGTGGGACGTCTTGCAACGACTATCATCTTGCTACTCGGTGTGGGGATGTCGCTGGTCACGGAGGAGATTAGCAAGGCGTGGATGCTGCTGGCGGGCTTGAACGCAGGTATCGGCACGGTGTCGGTGCTGCGGTGGTTATGGTGGCGGGTGAGCGCATGGAGCGAGCTGGGCGCGATGGCTACCGCTTTGCTGGTCAACGCCGTGATGCACATACTGGGCTGGATGGGCAGGGAACCCTTCGCTTGGCTAATCGAGAAACAGGGCTTCCCCGTGCGCTTGCTTATCATTGTCGCCTTGACGCAGGTGGCTTGGGTAGTGGTGACGGTGCTCACACGCCCGGAGCCTCGCGAAAAGCTGGTGGAGTTCTATCGGCGGGTGCGTCCGCCCGGCTGGTGGGGAGACATTCCGCAGGAGGCAGGCGTTGAGGGTACGCGAATCGGCTGGCGGTGGTTGCTCGGCTGGGGTGGTGGTGTACTGTTGATTTACGGCGGTCTGTTCGCGCTGGGTGGATTGCTGTTATGGCAGGTGCCCTGGCTGCTGGGGGGCGGGGTCGCCTGCGCAGTGGGCATCGTGGGCGTGCGCCTTGGGCTGAAAGCCACCCTGCAACAGGCGACGGAGGTACCGCAACGGGCTTGAGTGTTTTGTGCAAACGCCAGTCATCTTCCAGACGCGACGGCGCGCAGGTGCGGTACAATTCAGGAGGGGGGGTGGAGACCATGCGCCAGGTGTTGCTTTATCAGGACGAGGAAGGTTTCTGGACTGCCGAGTGTCCGAGTCTGCCTGGATGTGCGACGCAGGGCAGGACAAAAGTCGAGGCTCTGCAAAACATCCGCGAAGCGATCAAAGGTTATATCGCCGCACTCGAGGAGGATAACCTGCCGGTTCCGGAGGAACGCTTCGAGGCGATAGTCGTGGCGGTATGATTTACCTTCCCCGTATATCGGGAAGGCAGTCACATCGTTTTGCACCGTGACGAACCATTTGCACAGGTGGTCGTGCCCGACCACGATGAACTCGCCAAAGGGTTATTACGGGCGATAATTCGCCAAGCGGGCTTAACTGTCGATGAGTTCCTTACACGCCTATAGTGATACCATTACGCCTGCCAAAGGTCTGCCGATGGGATTACCTCACCGCTTTGCGTATCTGCTGAAACACTTCGGGCGGGGCGTTGCCGATAAGCACCAGAGTCACATCGCCGTCCCGCCATTTCTCTACCTTGACTGCGAGTGGCGACAGGGACCGCAGTAACGGCATGTCGTCGCGCAGGGGCGCCCGCGTCTGGAACAGCGCGATAGAGGAGACCCCGTCGCTGTAGTGCAGACTGACCAGAGGTCGCATTCCAATGAGTCGCAAGCGCACCTCGGTCAGGCGATAGCCGGTCGGAAGTTCTCTCGGTTGACGGATAGGGAAGGATACCAGCGGCTGCACCTCTTCCACGCTCGCGAACACTCTTGTCGGAGGCAGGATGTTTTGCTGCTGCACCTGTGCGGGAAAGCGAGGCGCAAAGCGGTCGGGACGGATGTCGGCGGGGATGGTCAGGCGCACATACTCGGTGCGCAGACGCACCTCGCCGCGAGGGGTTAGCTCCTCCATGCGCAGTATCACCCCGTACTCCCGGTCGATCCACCACCGCCGCAGTGGTTTGCCCTGCGCGCTTTTCATCACCAGAAGCACCGTCTGGCGTCCGGCGACCGGTTCCGCGTCCTTTGCCTCCAGTACCAGCTCCCCCCAGCGCAGCCGTTTGAGCATCTCCTGCCGCCGGCGCAGCATCAACGGTTGTTCCGAAGGGAAAACCTGCACCTTCTTGAGGTGGGGCACGAAGTGAAAGCGCCGCACACCATCGTCTATGAGTACCTCGCCGCGACGCAGCAGGGGACGCAAATATTCCACCCGATAGCGCACCCCAGAACGCACGATATGCTCCTCCACAGGAGGCGTCGGTACCGGCAGGAAGAACTGCGTGACCCGCACACCCTCCAGAGATACCGTGCGCTCGGCGCGTTCCATGCGGTCCAGCCATTGCACAGGCGTTTGCCCCTGTGCAGACGCACACCATCCCAGGGACAACACGGCTATGATTATCGAAAGCTTTCTCATTGCGCCATCGGCTCCAGACGCAGGGTTTTCATTTGTGCCTCACGGGCAAGCAGTTGCAGTGAGGGGTCGCTGAAACCGTCGTTGCTCATCGCGCCCACGTACTCCTGCACAATCGCCTGGGCGACGGTGGGTTCCTCGACAGGAACGGCAGGCATCTTTTCAGGGCGCAGGTTCCCCCACCAAAGCATCAGCAACAGGGTTGCCGCTACCGCCGTTGCAAAGGAGGCACGTGCCAGAAGGCGTATCGCTCCCTGGCGACGCAGAGAGTCTCGGGCATGATGCCGAATACGGCGTGATAGATAATCCGGGGCGCGCTCGCGCTCCAGCTGCGCCACCACCTGCTTCGCCCACCGTTGCACCTTCACAGCCTCTGCGCACGCTTTGCAGGAGGCAAGATGGATTTCCAGCGAGCGGCGCGGTTGCTCATCCAGCACGCCGTCCACATATTCCACGATGAACTGTTCCCATTCCCGACAGGCTTTCATCGTTCAAACTCCGTACACATAGTTCGCCAGTGATTCTCGCAGGCGGGCCCGGGCATGGAACAGACGCGACTTTACCGTGCCGAGGGGAACGCCCAATGCCTGCGCAATCTCCTCATAAGGCATCTGTTCCACATCGTGCAGTATCAATACCTCGCGCATTGCCAGCGGCAGTTGCTCAATCGCCTGGCTCAGCATCGCGCTCAGTTCTTCGTGCAGTAGCAGTTTTTCCGGGTTGAACCTGTCATCCGGAGGGTCTACGATGCCTCCTTCCTCCGTCTCGTTCTGCTCATCCGCCTGTCGCCACAGCGACAGCCACCCTTTTTCACGCTGACGGCGGCGGTGTGCATCGCGGCAAAGATTGGTGGCGATGCGGAACAGCCACGTCTGCAGGCTGCTTTCTTCACGGAAGCGGTGCAGCGAGTTCAGCGCCTTCAGGAACACCTCCTGAGTGATGTCCTCTGCGTCCGTCTCATTGCCCACCAACCGCTTCACGTAGCCATAGATTTTGTGCTGGTAGCGTTCGACGATTTCGTCAAAGGCGGTCAGGTCGTTGCCTTTGCACCGCGCCACCAGCGCGGCATCGACGTCGCTCAAACGCATCGCCCTCTCCAAGAGAAGCCCCCCTTGCGGTTCCGCTTGCATATTCTATGACGATTGGCGCGGGCAAAAGTTCACGGGGAGGGGAAGGGCGGAGGTGAAAACTCCGCCCTGTGGGAAAAGAACGTTCTTACCAGTCGTCGCGCTCGGGCAGGTCGGCATAGACCGGTGTGGACAGGTAACGCTCGCCCGTGCTGGGTACGATGACCACAATCAGCTTGCCCTCGTTTTCGGGGCGTTTGGCGACCTGCACGGCAGCGTGAACCGCTGCGCCCGAAGAGATACCCGCGAAAACGCCTTCCTCCCGCGCCAGACGCCGCGTCATGGCGAAGGCGTCTTCGTTTTCTACGGGAATGACCTCGTCGATCAGGTCCACCCGCAGGATATCGGGAATGAACCCCGCACCGATACCCTGGATGGGATGTGGCCCACGCGGCTTGCCGGACAATACTGCCGATGCCGCGGGCTCGACGGCGATGGCTTTGAACGAGGGCTTGCGCGCTTTGATGACCTCCGCGACGCCGGTAATAGTGCCCCCTGTGCCCACTCCCGCCACCAGGATGTCCACCTGTCCGTCGGTGTCGCGCCAGATTTCCTCTGCGGTGGTGCGGCGATGGATATCGGGGTTGGCAGGGTTTTTGAACTGCTGGGGCATGAAATAACGCTCGGGATCGGTGGCGACAATCTCTTCCGCCTTGCGGATTGCGCCGGGCATGCCTTCGGAACCGGGCGTCAGCACCAGTTTGGCTCCCAAAGCGCGTAGCAGGCTCCGTCGCTCCACCGACATCGTTTCAGGCATGACTAACATGCATTTGTAGCCCTTCGCAGCGCATACGAACGCCAGCGCGATGCCCGTGTTGCCTGAGGTGGGTTCGATGATGATGGTGTCGGGCTTGATACGCCCTTCTCGCTCGGCGGCTTCGATCATCGCCACGCCGATACGGTCTTTCACGCTGGAGAGGGGGTTAAAATACTCCAGCTTGGCAGCGACGGTGGCTTTTGCCCCGTCGGTCACGCGATTCAAGCGCACCAGAGGGGTGTTGCCAATCAATTTGGTCACATCTTCCGCAATGCGCATCGATGAAACTCCCTTCTAAAGGTATGGTGCGATACTTTGCGCCTGGTCCAGCAGGTGTTTTTGCTCCAGCAGGTTCTGGATGGTCGTGGAATCCAGCAGCCGCCATATCGCTTCGGCGGTACGCCGCTGGAAATCACGGATGCACTGGATGGTGGTGGTGCTGGTGCTGTCCTTCACCAGAGCTTCCGACGGCTCGAAAGACCTCTCTCCAGAGAAGGCACGCACAATGTCGCCCACTGTGATTTGCGAGGGAGGCTTTGCCAGCTCGTAACCGCCCCCTACTCCGCGCAGGCTGTGCACCAGCCCAGCCCGTTTCAAGACCCCCAGAATCTGGTCAAGATACGGACCCGGAATGTGCTCTGCCTCGGCAATTTCATGACTCTGCGCCGGCAAGCCGACCGGTTGCTGCGCCAGGTAAAGGATGCTGCGCAGAGCGTACTCTATTT
>JAPWUZ010000086.1 GCA_028275265.1 Armatimonadota bacterium
TTTGCCCACAAGGGGGGTGTGCATGTGGATGCGGTGCTGAAGCACGAGCGCACCTACGAACACATCCCGCCAGCAGCGGTCGGTAACGAACGACGCATTCTGGTCTCGGAGCTGGCAGGAGGCGCTACGGTTGCCCACCACGCACAGCGGCTCGGCTTGCAACTGGACAAAAGCACGCCTGAGGTACGCAAGGTGCTGCAGAAAGTGGCGCAGATGGAGAACGAAGGCTATTCGTTCGAGGCGGCGGAGGCGTCTTTCGAGCTGATGCTCATGCAGCAAACGGGACGGTACCGCAAACTGTTTGAACTGAAAGGCTTTCGGGTCATTGTGGAGAAGCGAGGAGACAAGGGCGAAGTGGTGACCGAAGCGACGGTGAAAGTCGCGGTGGATGGACGAGAAATGCTCACCGTTGCCGAAGGCAACGGCCCCGTGCACGCGCTGGATGGTGCGCTGCGCAAGGCGTTGCTGGAGTTCTATCCCGAACTGGCACAGATTCGCCTTACCGACTACAAAGTGCGCGTGGTGAACGTGCGCGAGGGCACTGCCGCTAAAGTGCGCGTCATTGTGGAGTCGGAGGATGGTGGACAGGCGTGGAGTACGACTGGCGTTTCCACCAACATCATCGAGGCGTCTTGGCACGCGCTGGTGGATAGCATCGAGTACGGTCTGCTCATGCTGCGCAGCGAGTGAGACGGCTTCTGTGCGGATGGTTTGCTTGGAACAAACCACCAAGACACGAAGGACATGAAGGGCACTAAGGCATGCGTCGTGTCTTGGTGGTTTGACTAAAATAAGCTGCGCAGGTAATGCACACTCTGTTCCAGCCAGCGGCGTTCTAGTGCTATCGTCGCCGAAAGGCTTTCTTGCGGAGGAGTCCACAGCTCGATGATGGCGTTTGCCTGAGGATTGGCTGCACGCACGCGGCGGACAACCTCCTCCACGTCCACACTCCCCTGCCCAACAGGCGTACCCTCGATGCGGAAACCCAGTATGTGGCTTTCCCGCCTCGCCCGAACGTCTTTCACATGCAGGTTCAACACATAGGGGCACAGCACATCCAGCGCTTCGTTTGGTCCCTGAAGGGTTCCCAACGAGTTGGCGGTGTCGAAGCAGATGCCTGCCCAATCGGTACCCGCTTCCTCGATAACCTGCCTCAGCACCTGCACGGGAAAGCGGTCGTGGTTTTCTATCGCTATCTTGACGCCGGCATCGGTAAATACGGGCTTTAGCCGGCGCAGGTCATCCACCAGCTGCTCTGGCGACGGATGGTAGTTGGGGGTATCGACTACCACCCGCACGAATGGGCTACTGAACCGAACCGCCAGCTGCACACAACGCTGCAGCAGTTCCTGCTCCAGCCCGCGCGTGCCGATTTCCAAAGCAATGCCCCATTCCTGCGCCTGCGCGTGCAGCCGGTCCAGCCGCGCCTCGTCCAGCGTGTCTAAGGGCAGATTGTCGCAGTACTGCACGACCTCTACGCGCAGCTCATGCGCCAGGGCGAGAAGACCTTCGTGCTGTAGCGGCTGTTGCGGCGTCCACTCCCCGATACCGATGTGCCAGGGAACGGAGTAGCTGCCGATGCCGATCCTCATCCCCCCTGCCCTCGCACGATGTGCAATACCTGCTCCCTCACGCTGTCGGGCTCAAAAAGCCGTTTCCAATCGGGCTGAATCAGCCGCTGGCGTCCGTATTCGATGATGCGCTTTGCCCCGTCACTGAACTGCGCAGCGACCATGCCGAACAGGATAGCCAGCGGGATATTCACATGCCCCATCATGAAATCGCGCGCCGCCTCTTCGGGCACGCCGCGTCGGATGGCTTCGTCCAGCGCCTCACGGATAATCGTGCAGCAACAGGCAGTTACCGTTTCCGCCATCGCGGGCTCCAGAATCGCCATCTGCTCGACAGTGATCCGGTGTGCCCGCGAAACCGGCGCGAACATCGCACGGGCAATCTGCTCCCCCAGCTGATAGTCCTGTTCCGTGCCGTGAGCCAGCGCACACACGATGGGTTGCTTCGCCTTGATACCACCGAAGAAATCGCGCCGTGCTTCGGGGTCGGGGTCATCGTTCCACAGCGGCGGATGGCAGGGATGCGTCACAAACAGCGGCACATCGGGACGGGTGGTCAGCACACTGGCGTATGCTGCTGCAGGGTCCAGTACCATCATCAGCGTACCCGAACGCATCTTCGGCACCAGCTCCGCCGACACGCTTTCCAGCAGCATATCCGGGATTGCCAGAACCACCACTTCTGCCTGCGCAAGGGCGTCGTCTGCCGGGGTCGGCTCGACACCCCGCTGGCGCAAATTCGCTATCCCACGCTCGCCGGTTTCGACGTGGTAAACGGTATGCACGGTCTCGCGAAGGTTATCGGTGATACGGCAGCCCATCTTGCCACCCGCACCAAACAGCGCAATGTGTGCCATCCTTAAGCCTCCTCTCGGAAGGTAAACGGTGGTATCCCCTCCACCTCCTGCGGAGAAAGGTTCACCACATACGCCCGCGTTTCCTGCGCCCCCATGAACTGCAAGGTGCGCAGCTCGCCTCTCACCGCGTAACGCACGGTCTGTGGCGAAGCCCGCAGCCAATCGCGCACCACCGCACCCACCGGCGAAGCCTCGTTCAGCAGCTGCGATGCTGTGCCTGCGATAACGCGCTGAAAGCCCCCGCGTGCGATGGAAGCAACGGCAAGCAGCAGATAAGCCGCCGCCAGCGGGCTATCGGCACGGGGGTCATCGCCTGTGAAGATCGATTCGAAGCGCAGCGGACCAAGGCAAAGCCCCGCCTCACCTGCAAACGAGCGCATCGTCGCGCCGATGTCGGCAAAGCTTTCCGCATTCTGCAGGATAGACCAGGCGTCAAAGGTATGTACCTGCGGGTTGGCAGCGGTGGCAAGCCAGTGGAACATGCCGCGTGGCGGTCGCGAGCGATTTAACTCTGCAAAGTTCGCCGATGAGCCATAACCCAGCTCCCAGCCCAGCGGTTGCCATTCCTGCCGCAGTCGCCGAACCGCCTCTTGCGCCTCTGCTCCCCACCTGTCTGAGACCAGCCACAGGGTAGAGCCCTCAGCAGGCGCAGCAAGCGGTTTCAAACGTGCTAACGTATCGAGCGGAAGGCGCAGGTCTACAGCCACACCCGCCTCCGCTGCCAGTGACAGCACATCCGGGGCGTCGGTCGCTACTCTGGAGGCCCCCGCTTCCCTGAGAGCGAGCAGGGCATCCACTGTGGGTGTGTCCAGCCAGACCGACAGCGCAGGCAGGGTTGCCTCCGCCTCGCCTGACGGAGCAGATACTGTCGGCTCACCCTGACAACGGATGCGCACCTCCTGTCTCACCCGTTGTCCTGCCTCTATGGTGTAAGGTCTGCCGTCGCCCAAACGGTGGCAGTAGGTCTTGAACGACGCATCCGACCAGTTGCGCTGGTCTTCCGTTTCAAACACCTCTCCCTCCAGCGCGATGTCCACTGTGACACCGGAAGGAGCGGTGTATCGTAATCCTGCCATCTCCATAAAGGGCTGATGGGGAGCCACCAGCGTGGGAAACGCGGAACGCTCCTCGCTGCCGTCCACATGCCGCACCATCACTTCGGTGCCGCACACCGACAGCGGATGCAGCAGGCACAGTCCGGTGCGGCAGGTCTGGAAGGTTTCTGACGGCGCGCCGTCGATGCTCATCTGGAAGCCATCGCCGTCGACCTTTACTTCCGTCTTCCAGCCGAACGGTGCCCCCTCCGCCTGAGACCACCATGAACACCACGTCTCGCCCCATCGCAGGTCGGAGAGAGCAACGGGGTAGGTGCCCCAGTCTGGTGCACGCACCGCGCTGTAGATGGCGACGGCAAGCCGTTCGCCACCGTAGCACACCTCGCGCACGAAACCCGTTTCCACCTCCACCAGAAAAGACCATGCACCGTATGCGCAGTGGATGTACCTCATCGCTTCCTCCTCTCTACTCTCCGCTTTCCCTCCTCCTCGGCGTGCGCTCGCGCTCGCCGGGCTGCGGAAGCTCTATCGCACCCGTGCTGGGGGGCAGTGCCCCTGCAGGCGTTGGCATCATCATGAGGGTACCACCGGGCAGGATGCGCACCTCCACGTCCTGAGGCAGCTTCTGCACAAACTCCAGACCCACCACCGCGCTGTTCTGGCGCAAAGCCTGTCCACGCAGGCGGATGGCTTCCGCCGTGCCCTTCGCCCGCTCCACTTGTGCCTGCGCCTGAATCTCCGCAATGCGCAGTTTGTACTGCTGCGTGATGACCGCCTGCTGTGCCACCTGCTTGGCGACGATTGCCCGCTCGAAGTCGGGTGACTCGTAGGCGACGTTGCGCAGTAACACGCGCTCCAGCGTGATGCCTTTCTCCTCCAGCTTGGGCTTCAGCTCCGCGTAGATTTCGTTCTCCACCTGCTGACGTTTGCCCACGTAGGGCACAATACCCTGCTGGCTGGCGGCAGAGAGCGTTTCGGGTGCGTTACTGTAGACTTCCATGATGCCGTAGCGCGCCACCACCAGCCTGACCACGTTGCGCGTCGCGGGACGGACGATGGTGTTCACATAGTTCGGTCCCACAGTACGCCACAGGCGGTCTGCCCCCTCGCCGCTGATGCGGAACAGCACCGTAACATCTACCTTGACCCTCAGCCCTTCTTTGGTCTGGCAGGTCATCGCATCGTCGGTGCCGGTCGCCTCGTCGCGTGCGCTGCTCATGGTATATTGCTGGGTGCGCACATTGAACAGCTGCACCGTCTGCCAGGGCAGCACCAGGCTCCAGCCCTCGCCCAGCTCTCGCTCTTGAATACCACCTCCAAACGGGTCAAACTTGACGCCCACGTGTCCGGGCGGAACCTCCACCCACATCTTACTAAGCAGCAGGACTACCAGTAAACCCGCCACGATGCCTGTAACCAGCCGCGAAGGTCGGTACTTCTCCGCGCGGAAGCCGACTATCAGCGCGGTTATCACACAGAATATCAAGAACAGTATCGTCTCTCGCATGGTTATCGTCCTCCTGGTCGGGGAGATACGGGCAGGTAGTTCGGCGGCAGGTACAGCGCGCGCACATTCGGGGCGATCTTCTGCACCAGCTCGTATTGCACCACTTCCGGGTTTTGCCGAAGCGTTTCGCCCCGCCTCTGGATGGCTTCCGCCTCGCCTTTCGCCTGTGCGATCATCGTTTGCTTCTCGATCTGCGCCCTGCGCAGGTTCTGCTCCTCAGTGCGTATCTGTTGCTCCGCCACCTGTTTTTCGGTGATTGCCTGCGCGAACTCCGGGTTGGCGAACTCGACGTTTCGCAGCAGCACGCTCTCCAGCGCAATGCCCTTCTCCGCAAACGCCTGGCGCATCGACTCGGTAATCTCCTGCTCTATCTGCTGGCGCTTCGGTCCGTACACGTCCACGACGGAGTATTTCGCCACCACCATACGGATGACGTTGCGGGCATAGGGACGTACCAGGACACGCTGGTAGTCCTCGCCGACCTTCTGCCACAGGGCGTGCGCATCTTTCGGGTCGATGTGAAACAGCACGGTCACATCCAGATTCAACCCCAGCCCCTCGTTGGTCTGGCAGTGGATGGAATCGTCACCGATGACCGCCCCTTCGGAACGTATGGCGCTCATGGTGTATTCCTGCGTCTGCACGCGCCATAGCTCCGTTTTCCACCACGGCAACACGAAGTGAAACCCTTCGGGCAATTCGGTCGGCTGAACACCGCCGCGCAACGGGTCGTACACCGTCGCCACGTAGGCAGCGGGCACGGTCAGGAAACAGCGATTGGCGAACGCAGCGGCAAAAACGGTCATTCCGATGCCCAGGAACAACAGCCCTGGGTTTCGCAACACGGTGCGGGGACGTTCCGCGCTGGTATCCACTTTGACACTCAGCAGCAGAAACAGCACCGCCACCAGAACCCCGACAATGATGCCTAGCATAGAAACACCTCCGGCTTGAGTCAGGTTACCCACGCATCAGCACGAACACATCCATCGTTGCCGACACCAGTGCATGGCAAACGAAGCCCGGTACGAACGAGCGGGCACGAACGGCGATACCACCCAGCACCATCCCCGCCACGAACGAACCCATCACCTCGGGCAGCGGCTTGCCCACGTGCAGCAGGGCAAAAGCCAGCGACTGCAATCCAATCCCCCACCACCCCAGCCATCGCCAGCCGATGCCGGTCAGTACCCCGCGAAAGAACATCTCCCAGCACCACAGGTAGAAGGTGTACGTCATTTCGTGGTACAGCAGAGCGGACAGGGCGGAACGCGCCGGGCGATACAGGGGATAGGTTTGCTGAAAATCGGATTGTGCCGATGCCCACCACAGCAAGGGTAACATGAACAGGTAGCATACTCCTGCCGCCGCCCAACCCCACCGATTGCCGGCACCCACGTTGTAGAGGCTCAACGTTCCACCTGCCGACACGAGAACCATCATCGGTAGCAGGAGAGCCAGACAGTTGACGAGCAGGTACTCCTCGTGAGAGCGATAGACGCGGGACGCAGAGGGGTCTATCCAGTTTACAAAGGCGTAGGGCTGGTGGTTGTAAGCGTACAGCACCGTGATGATACCCAAACACAGGGCGAGCAGTCCGGAATCCCATCGTTTTTCAGTCACCCCGATGGATTCAGACACCTCTGCGCGCCAGAAGTTGCCCATGGATGCCTCTACCGCTTCGCGAGTTGTAACAGCGCCGCACGCAAGGTCGCTCGGCGTATCGGTTTTGCCAGCACCATATCCACCTCCGGCGGCTTGTCCTCGCGCAGCTGGTCTCCCCAACCGGTGAGCAGGATAATCGGTACGGATGGGGATATCTCCTTCAACTGGCGTGCCAGGCTCAGCCCGTCCAGATGAGGCATCCCCAGGTCGAGAATAACCAGGTCGTAGCGTCCCGGCTGGAACTGAGCCAGTGCGCTCCTGGCATCGGATACTGCAGTAACCTGATGTCCATCCGCCTGCAGCAAGTGCATTATCGCCGCACTCACCGCCTCATCGTCGTCCACAGTGAGAATGCGCAGGCGCGAGGAGGACACCGTTTGATGCGACTCGCTCGCCATTGCTTCGCTCTCCGCAGCAATCGGTAGATAGACAGTAAATACCGTTCCCTTCCCGACCTCGCTCTCCACCGTAATCTGCCCGGAATGCCGGGCGATGATTTGATACGACACGCTCAGTCCCAATCCGCTTCCGTGTTCACCTTTGGTGGTGAAGAAGGCATCAAAACAGTGCTCCTTTACTTCGGGAGACATGCCGATACCCGTATCGGCGACTTCTACCACCGCCCTACCGTCGCGTTCGCCTAACCGCAGCGTGATGGTACCTCCGGTGGGCATGGCATCGCAGGCGTTGATGACCATGTTGGTGAACACTTCGTGAAGCTCGCTCCGGTTTGCTTTGACCACCGGGTCGCCTTCCGCCACGAGATGCACCCGTATCTCCGCGCCGCGCCGCCCTGCTAGGTCATGCCATACCGGTCGCGTCGATTCTATCACGTCTTCCAGCAGGGCACGGAGATGCACCCTTTCCCGACGTGTTGGCGGCTGCAGCTTATAGAACCCCTGCATTCGCTTCACAATCGCCGAAGCGTCGTGCGCCAGCTGCGCGATAATCTCCGCCCGCCGCTGCAGCTCCGGGTCATGTTGCAGTGAAGCCTGAAGCAGTTCCGCATTCCCTAAAATGCCCATCAGCAGATTGTTGAAGTTGTGTGCCACGCCGCTGGCAATCTCGCCCAGTGAACGCAAGCGCATCAGGTGCAATTGCTGTTGCTCCGCCTGTTTCTGCTCCGTGATGTCGGTTGTCACACCCCGTACCAGCGGGGCACGACCATCCTCATGTTCTATCGACCAGAGAATGCGGCACCAGTGCCATCTGCCCTGCTTGTCGCGCAGGCGCAGCTCCACCGGCTGAGGAGGACGGGAAATGTCTGGTTGAATGACTCGTTCGAAGGTCTCTATATCCTCGGGATGTACCACCGACCGATACATACCCGGGTTCGCCTGCCACTCTGCGGGAGTATATCCCAGCCACCGCTCCACGTATTCGCTGACGAAGTCCAGCTGTCGGGTTGCCAGGTTCAGCTCCCACACGGTAACCGGCAGGCTCTGCACCAGGTGGCGCAGCCGTTCCTCCGCCACCTGTCGCTCGTGCATGAGGCGTACGTTATCCAGTGCCAGCCCCGCGTACCGTCCGATGGTCAACAACATGGAAAGTTCGCTTTCGGTAATAGGCTCGCCTGTATCCCTGCGGTCCACTGCCAGCGCACCCAGCACCTGGGTGCGCCCCCGGATGGGCACCACCGCGTTGCTGAAAGCCCTGATGTCGTCGCCCAAAGTCCGCTTCCACACCTGACGCTCGATCTCGCTCACATCTCTGAGAGCATCCTGCGACAGGAAGTAGGGTATCTTGCTAGACAGCACATCGCGCAGGCGGGAATGACCCTCTTCCAGACTTATCTCCATTTTTTCCCAACCCACTGCGCGGTTATCAATCATCGCCTTTTCCACCAACCCGCTCTGCCGACGGAGAAACACAGCGACGTATTTAAAGTCCAATGTGCAGTTAAGAAGGTCGCACAGTGTTAGAATCACTTCCTCTTCCGTCCGCACCTCGACAAAGCGACTGCTAAACTGAATGAGCGCTTCGAGCTGCTGCGTGCGTTGCTCCAGCAGGCGCTGTGTCTCGACCTCACGATGGATATCGTACGACACGCCTCGCGCCGCCACAAGGTTCCCATCGTCATCAAAGACTGGCACCATTCTTGCCTCGAGCCAGCGCCAATCACCGCCGTGTTCCCCAACACGCAGGCGAAAACGCCAGCTGCTGGGCTGTTGAGTCTGCTTGAACTGCCGCCATATCTCCTGAAACCGTTCGAGGTCATCGGGATGCACCTGCTGGAAAAAGAGCGAACTGTCTTTGAGAAAACGTTCGGTTTGATAGCCCGTCAACACCCGTGCATAATCGCTGATGAAGGTGAACGCCCCCTGGCGGCGGTCATATTCCCACACCACACCTGGAAGGGTACCTATCAGGTCAGCAAGCCGTTTCTCCGCTTCCCTCGAGCGGTGCAACGCACAGGTCAGCGGAGTCTGGTCGTAAAGCAGCAGCACTATCGTACATTGATCGCCCAAGTGCAACCGGGCGACATGCACGTCGAGAAACCGCTTCCGTTGCCCCTCCGAACACGCGATTCCCGTCAGATGAACTGCCGGAAGGTTTCGTTGACACAGCGTTTCGCACGCTTTGCGGATGGGCACATAGAGGTCGGGAGCCCAAACAGAAGACAGGTTCAGCCCCACCAGTTCGCTTGGTGTTTTCCGTCCGGTGATACGGGCAGCTGCCGCGTTGGCATAGGCCACAACGTCGTTTTCCAGCACTATCAATGCTGTTGTCAGGTGGTCCAGCAGCTCACTGTAT
>JAPWUZ010000005.1 GCA_028275265.1 Armatimonadota bacterium
CTGTCGCGATAGCGGTGAGCGGCTGTGGAGTGAACCCGCGCCGATTGGCGGAAAAGCGCGTGGAGGCACAGCTGCCCCGTCTCATTGCTCCGGCAAAACGATACCGCGTATACCTTCTGGGGAGGCATGAAAAGATGTTTCAGGGAAAAGTGAGGGCAGCACGCATTGTCGGCGAGGGGGTGGAGATACAGCAGGGGCTTATCCTGCGCGAACTGGTGGTGGAACTGGAAGACATCGAGTACCGGAAGGACGCTCCTCTCCGCGCAAAGCAGGGTTCCTTCCATGCCAGCGTGGACGACGAGGTTCTGCAGTCCTACCTGAGCAGCTTGCTACCACCTGTGCGCTCGCCGTGGAACCTGGTGGTATCTCGGCTTGACAATCTGCACATTCACAGTCGCGCTGGCGAAATGCGTTTATCCATTGACGTATACACCCGTCTGGGTGTGAAGATTTCGGCTGAGCTAAGCGGCAGACTGCGCCTTAAGGAAGGCTCACAGGTGTGGTTCGAAGACACGGAGATGAAAGTCATAGGGCTTTCTGTGCCCGACAAGGTTCGGGAGCTGCTTTCGGAGCTGTTCCTGAACCACCCACTGATAGACCTGTCCGGTATCCGGGCGCCTGTTCGCATCGAACGGGTGGCTGTTGGCGAAGGAACACTGATGTTTGAAGGAGCGGTCTTGGTGGACAGGCTGGCAGACCTGATGCGCGGTTAATCAGGCTTTACCGGCTCGCGTTGCTGGGGCGATGCCCACAGTTGCAGCAAACGTGCAAACTGGATTTTCTCCATACGGCTCATCTCGGTAAAGCGTACCCCGATTTCCCAGCCGTCCTGGTCCAGCAGTTTGCCGGTTCGTACGATTTCCGCTACCGCACGCACCGCCTGCTGGTTGACCGGAGAGATAAAGAGCAGTTCCACCGTGTTGGAACGCAAAACCACCCCTTGCGGCAAGTAGATGCGAGCACCTCCCGCCGAGATGTCCCGGCATTCTCCGGTTATCCACTCTGTATCTCCGACCACACGCAGGCGCACCTGCATGTTGCACCGGTAGCGCTCATGCTGTCGCCTCTGCTGGAAGCGAAAGGAGCAGTCGACGCAAACGACAATCTGACCGTCCGCAGGAAGGTACTGCTGGATAACTGCCTCGGCGGTGTAAATCCCTGCTCCCCCGCTGATGACCACCAGCACGTTGGTGCCCGGCCTCACCAGCCCGTCATGAAGCGGCTGGTTTTTCAGATGGATCTCCATCAGTGGACGCGCCATCTGCACCAGCGTCCCGTGCAAAGCCACCAGGGTGTTACCTGTCCTGAAATGTATCTCTACCGGGTCCCCTGTCTGAAACACGGACGTATCGCTCCTGCCATCACTCTATCCCATGTCCATTATCGGCTACGAAGGCGGCAGAGTTCAGGTCAGGAATAATGCTGAGTCCCCACCTCTTGCGGTGTGCGCCAGCGTCTCTCTGCAACAGATTCATGCTGCTTTCGGTGCACAAACCGCGCCACACGCTCATGCTGCTCGGCGTTGAGGTCGGCAAAAGCACAGTGCAGGCGGTATTCCAGATGCCCGTCCACCACAGTCTCGGACACTCCTACTACTGTCAGGCGCGTGGAGGCGGGCAAAATCTCAGATAACGCCGGTACTTCCAGGCGCACCGTGCTTCCCACCACAGGAGCCACCGGCGCCTGCACACACACTCCGCCTCCACCGATGTCCAGAATCATTCCGGCATACCGACCAATGCTCTTTCCACCGACAATCTCGACAGTAGCCGGGGCGATGAGTTCCACGCGCGCAAACTGTCTTCTCTGCAAACGATGAAGCAGAGGCTGTCGGTGTAACCGCAAAACACATGGTTCACCTCTTTCCACACCGACAACCTCGGTTTCCATCACATACAGGCTGTCTATTGCGTTCACCGCCAGAGCGACCCGTGTGCCTGGCACGAAATGCTCATCCTCTGCCAGCACGGGCAAGTCCACATCTACTGTGCCGGGGTGAACGCTGCGCACCATCGTACGCCATCGGCGCAAACGCTCCTCCTCGGAACCGTCCAGCAGTTGCAGGTAAGCACATTGCCCTCTGCGCAACTCCGAAGAAGATATCAACCCCTGTCCGCGTAGAAGGCGAATGCGATGCAGCCACCAGAGGTACCACAGATAGCGTAAAGCGAGGATAGCAATCAGCACGAGACTAATAACCAGCGTGCCCACCCATATCCATGACTGTCCATCGGCTACAAGAGCACGCTGCCACCAAGCCGAAGGGCGGCTCACTAATGCGCTCTCCGCCAATACAACAACCATGAGCAATCCTCTCCTTGTTCATCCTCAACGAGTTCCTTCCACACCGGAGAGGATTTGCCTTCTGGTACAGCTACGAGCAAATGGGCAAGAAGTGGCTGAGCAGATAAACAACCGGTAAAGCGAACAGCAGGCTATCAAACCGGTCCATGACTCCACCATGTCCGGGCAGGAAGCCGCCAAAGTCCTTTATCTCCAGTTCGCGCTTCAGGGCGCTTTCGAACAGGTCACCTGCCTGCCCCATCACTATCGCCACCAGCGCCAGCACCGCCGCTGTCACGGGCGGCAAGCCTGTTCCCAAAGCGGTCAGGCTGGCGGCAACTGTCCCCAACAGTGTACCCGCCGCCGCTCCTTCCCAGCTCTTGCGCGGACTGAGTCGGGGAGACATTCTCCGCCTGCCGAAGCGCTTACCCACGAAGTAGGCTGCGGAGTCACACACCCACATCGAGACACACGTCAGCAATATCAGGCGCACGCCGTCCGACAACCACACCCCCTCCCCGGCACAGCCCGCATCTATCAAACGCAGTTTCACCCAGATGCCCAGCAACAGCCCGGGATACAGAACCACGAACGCAGCCGTGCCAACATTCCGCCACACACCCAACTTCCCCAGCCTCTCCGCCTGCCACACTTCCCACGCCAGAGCAACCAGCACGACAGAGGCAACCACCAAACGAATGCCCTTCAGAAAGGTCGTCTGCGGCTGCGACCCCAGCCACGCATCAAAGGGCAGGTACACCGATAACATCGCCAAAGGGCGGTTCACCCGTACCTCCGGATACCGTTTCTCCACCGCCAACAGCATCTCCAGCATACCCATCAGCGCTATCAGCATCACCAGTACCACCCAGGTACTCCCCGCAGGCATCACCGACGTCGGCGGACCCACCAGCGCGAGCAAAAACACAGGGATACCAACCAGCGCAGTCAGCACCCGCTTAGCCAGCTCGGTCATCGGCGAGCCTCCACGCATACTCATACTCCTGCGGGGTGTCGATATCGTAAGCCAGTTCCGGGTCGCACTCCACCGCCCGACAGCGCATCCCCAACAGTTGTTCTGCGCGACGTTCCACATCTGCTACCCTCAGCTGTCGGGTAGCGTATTTCCACAGAACATACCACCCTGCCAGCATCGCCAGCCGCCAGAGGCTCTTCCGCCGCTGCGCGACCTGGCGTATCCATTCGGCACGCGCCAGCAGTGCAGCGGGTTCGACCATCATTGCACACCCCGCCACAAACTCGCCATCCCTCAGGCGGGCATACGTGCTGGGCGAGCCGGGGAAACGTGCGTCGAACACCTCGCGCCGGGCTATCGCGTAGCAGAGCTGCACATCGGGCGGACAGGCATCCACAAAACGGTTGATTGCCTCGGCCGTCACGAAGGGCAGGTCTGAAGTGAGGTAAAGCACGCGGGGATATTCCGCCACCGCCCGCAAACCGGCGATAAGGTTCTCGTGTGCCTCCCGAAGCTCGGGTACGAGGGTTTCATGCGGGGGATTTAACCAGTGTTGCAGTTCCGCACTACCGACAATGACAATGCGCTCCGCCCGCCCCGTTGCCCGCACCGCGTCTAAAACGACTTCGAGCAGAGTGCGCCCCCCTGTTTTTAGAAGCGCTTTGATAGGGTAATCCCTGCTTTCACCGCTGTAGTCGCGGGGAACGTTCAATGCAAACTCCGTTCTGGCGATGCGCCCGCCTGCCGTTATGACTACTGCAAGATTCATCCTCAAGGCGCTATCACCACCCGGTTCTTGCCAAATCGCTTCGCCCGGTAGAGTGCGGTGTCTGCAGCAGCAATCAGGTCGGAAACGGTGAGCGCATCCTCGGGATAACTTGCAACACCGATGCTCACGGTGCAGCGCACCGGCGGACCGCCAGGATACCCCGGAAACGGTGTGCGCGCTACCACCTCGCACAGCCTCTGAGCCAGCACGACAGCCGATTCCTTATCGGTTTCCGGCAGAATCACCGCAAACTCCTCGCCACCATACCTGCCCGCGATGTCGCTCTGGCGGATGTTCTGCCGCAGTATCTCTGCAAGCTGACGTAGCAGTTCGTCTCCCTGCTGATGGCCGTAGGTGTCGTTGTAGCGCTTGAAGTAGTCCACATCGATCATCAGCAGGGTCAAAGGATGGTGATAGCGTAGCGAGCGGGACAGCTCCTCCTGAAGCCGCTCATGCAACCGGCGATGGTTTAATAAACCCGTCAAGCCATCGCGCACCGCCATCTCCGCGGTCTGCCGATACAGCCGCAAGTTCTCCAGTAAAATCGCCAGATGTTCCACCAGTACCTGTATGGTCTCATAGTCCGCTCGCACAAACGGTTCCCGCTGTGGGTCACGCTCCAGTATCAGCAGACCCCAGGGGTAGTCGTGGACGCACAGTGGGATAAGCAGCAAATGCCCCTGAAAACGCTCCTGCAGGTCGGGCAGGCGTTCGGAGAGTGGATGCGCAAGCACCAGCGGTTTTCGGTGGTCTAACGCTTTGCCCAGCATCCCGCTCGCCTCTAGGTAAGCAGGAAACACATCCCGACTTTGCTGCGGGTAAACGCCAACGATTTGCAGGTGCGCCTCCTGACGGGCGTAGCTCCACAGGGTCAGCCGGTCAAAAGGCAACAGACGGCGCAGTTCGCTACCAAGGTCTTGCAGCAGCTGGTCCGGATGCAGATGGGCTATCAGTCGCTGGTGCATGGTTCGCAGGGCGCGGATTTGGCGTTGCGCCAGATGCGCCTGGATAAACGCCCGCGCCGACAACAACCCGATAGCGCCCATCACGCAAAACAGTACGATGGACAACCATCCCCACGCGCTCTGTATAGATAACGTTGCCATCACCGTGGGGAAAGCCACAGCGTCCACGAACATCTCCGCGCGTGCTACAGACCAGAAGGGCACTTTTCGTCCGCCTTCACCCCACCACAGCAAAAGCACCCGCACCACCCCAAACAGCAAAGCCGCCGCCAGTACTCGCAACAAGAACTGCCAAGTTACTGACGAAAGACTAGCGGAAGGGTGTAACAGGAGACCGCTGCACATCACCGACAGTGCGACTGCGGAGGCGTACAACAGCGTATTGTAGCGTTCACGCACGACACGCTGTGCCATCCACCCCGCGACGAGGCTCATCGTACCGCCGAGGACTGCGCCATATAGCACACTGGTGAAGAAAACCACCGCTCCGCCGAAGCGCACCCTGCGGGACCTGAGCCGCCCTACGGGTAACGCCATCGTCAGCACCGTGAGCAAGAGGAGCAGAGACAGGGGTAACGGGTGCACCACTTGCACAGGCTGCAGCCACCAGCACACGGGCAGACCCGCGAGGGCTATACCCCACAAGACCTGTTGCTTTCGTTGCAGACCGTGCACCAAAGCGATTTCTCCTGCCGCAAGCTCTTGTGGATATTATATGGCGAAAGCGGTTCGGTTGCAAGCCTGCGATATCCAACGGCGGGAGCCTTATGTAGCCGCAGGCTAAAGCCCGCGTTGCTGGAGGGCGAACCCCCGCGTGAGCCGATCCCCCACCCGACCTCCCCGTGGACGGGGAGGGGTTTTACGGCTCGGTAGGGGTCTCGCCCTCCACAGAAGACGTGCACTACCTTCCGTAACCGCCAGGTGGGGGTGGCGCTGCCGACGGCGTACGGGACTGCCCCGGCATCGGTGGTGCCAGATTGACACCGGGGGGAGGGGTTCCGGAAATGCGTTTGGGTCCCTCAAACCACTGCCTCGCGTAGAAGAAACCCGCTATGGCTAACACCACCACAATCACCAGCACCGCCACCCAGGGCGGAATCTCGCGTTTCATCTCACACCTCCAGATAGCGACCTCCGGCAGTGCCGGAGGTCGCTTGATTTGACGTGTTTACGGGTTCAGCACAGGGTCCGCGTCACGGTCTGCCTGCACCGTCCACTCATGCGGGAAGGTATGTCCCCACTTGCGGGTGGAAACATGCCCATCGGTCCAGATGATGTTTTGCATGCTGTTGAAGAAGCCCTGCACGTTGGGGTCCCGCGAGCTCCAGTCGGTGCCGGTGCACGTCCACGTGTTCCACCCCAGCCGCAGCGGATAGTCGATGTGACCGTCCTGCCACGAGTCAGGGCAGTGCCCGTTCACCACGTAGATGGTGCCCGCTGGCTCCTGCAACGCTGCCTGGCTCAGGAAGCGGTCCCAGACGATACCATAGTGTGCGCCAGGGTTGTTGTCTTTCCACGGGGTATAGTTCCACGTGCCCACCCCGTTGAGCATGTAAGAGAAGTAAAGGGTGTTGCCGTCGGGACTGAGGTTGATGTTGAGCGCCTTGCAGACCCACGGCGCGTTGGCATCATACTCCGCCTCCAGCTGCGGCGAGAGGAATACCCGCGTGTTCTTTACATAAGGCTGCAACAGCGCGGGCCAGTAGACCCATGGACCGGGCGAACAGCGAGGGTCTCCCTCGTAGGGCAGACCAAAGCCCAGCAGCTTCTCGTCGTAGTCCTGCGAATACATCATCAACGCCAGACCCTGCTGCTTCATGTTGCTGATGTCGGAAGCCTGGCGGGCTTTGGTGCGCGCTTGGCTGAACACCGGGAACAGAATAGCCGCCAGTATCGCGATAATCGCGATAACCACCAGTAGCTCGATGAGTGTAAAGCCAAACCGTTTCATCGTTTTTCCCTCCTTGTTCTCTGGTTCGTTTAGATTCGGAATCTGCGTCACACGTGAACATGGAACAATCTTCTACCGACCGCCGTTCCATCACCTCCTTCGCAGGGAAGACTCCCGCACCATCAGCTGCGGCAACAACACCGCCGACTGCAAGGGGGCGTCCGGCTGCGCCATGCGCCGCTGCAGGAACTCGCACGCCAGCCGACACATCTCCTCCAGCGGCTGCCGAACGGTGCTGAGAGGAACTTCCAGATACTCCGTATCCTCGATGCCGTCACAGCCGACCAGAGCCACTTCTTCAGGAACACGCACGCCCAGCAAACGCAATCCGCGATACGCCCCCAGAGCCATCTCGTCGTTGTGGCAGAAGATGCCGTCAGGAAGACCGAACTGCTCAACGTGAGCTGCCACCGCCGCCATCGCTGCGGAACGCGACTGGTCCACGCTGACAATGTACTCCTTCGGCAGACCTGCCACTTCCACCACCGCGTCGTAAGCATCACGACGTGCATCGCCCGGATGGCGTGACTCGGCATTGACCAGATAAGCCACTCGGCGACAGCCCTGTTCGATCAGATGCTGCACTGCCTGCGCGGTTCCCGTATAAAGGTCCACGCCGACATAGTCCACATCCGTCAGATAGTATGCGCCCATGCTGACCACCGGCACCGGTCGCCGATGGGAGATTTTTCGCACTGAGCGCAACGCCCCCACGCATTCAAAACCAATAATCCCGTCCACACGCCCCCGGCCGTGCCGGGGTGGCTCGGTCTGATGCCCCACCTGCCGAATCAGCAGCTCGTATCCCGACCGCCACAGGGTGGTCTCCATCAGGTGGACTATCCTGGCATGAAAGGCAGTAAACAGCTGGCTCATCCACAGCGCCACCGTACAGGTGCGCCCCGTGACCAGCGAGCGCGCCCCCAGATGGGGCTGATAGCCCAGCTCTTCCGCCGCACGTAGCACACGCTGCCGCGTCTGCTCGGAAATCAAGCGTTCTCCTCTGCCGCTGAGCACCCGCGACACCGTGGAGGGTGATACCCCAACACATTCTGCAATCTGCTTGATGGTGACTTTCATGGTCTCCGTCTATGCAAACGTTTGCATAGATGGCTCCATTATACCCCTGCCCTGCGAATTTGTCAACGGGAACAGGGGGGGCGTTCGAGAATTGTTGAGAACTTGGTTATAGCGCTAGGAGAGAGGCGTTCTTGTTACCCCTTGTCTTACCTCACCCCCGTCCCCTCTCCTACGAGGAGAGGGGCGTTCCCCCTTCCCTTGCAGGGAAGGGGGCAAGGGGGTTAGGTGATCTATCCATTCAACCACCAATTTCGAACACCCTCACGGGAACAGGGGGGCTTCTCGCTTGCGCTATCCGCTCCTTTCGCGTATAATCTAAAGCGTTAACCGATTAGGACTTGCGCAGTTGAGATGGGCACCTGACGGGTCATGCATTTTTCAACGACTGCGGAGACAATTCTATGTCATGCTGAGCGCAAGCGAAGCATCTCAGAGCCAAAAAAGAGATTCTTCGCTTCGCTCAGAATGGCAGAAGTTGTCGCTTTCTGTTACAAACTTTCGATCAGCCTTTCAACGGCGTAACTCCTACCGATATGGGAGCACAGGCGATGAAGAAAGTGGTTTTGGTCTATTCCGGGGGGCTGGATACCTCCGTTTGTATTCCGCTGATGCGTGAAGAGTACGGGTATGACCACGTGATTACCGTTACGGTGGATGTGGGTCAGCCCGAGGAAGACATCCGCGAAGCGGAAAGCAAAGCGCAGGCACTGGGCACAGAGCATTACACCGTGCCTGCCAAAGAGGAGTTCGCCCGCGATTACTGCTTCGCGGCGGTGCAGGCAAACGCCAGCTATGAGGGCTATCCGGTCAGCACCTCCATCGCCCGCCCGTTGATCGCCGCCAAAGCGGTGGACGTGGCGAAGCGGGTGGGTGCTACGGCATTCGCCCACGGTTGCACAGGCAAGGGCAACGACCAGTTTCGCATCGAGTTTACCCTCCGCGCGCTCATGCCCGATGCGGTCATCCATGCGCCTATCCGTGAGCGCAACCTCACCCGCTCGTGGGAGATAGAGTACGCCAAATCGCGCGGCGTGCCCATCACCCAGAGCGTGGAGAAAATCTGGAGCATCGACGAGAACCTGTGGGGACGCTCTATCGAAGGCGGAAGGCTGGAGGAACCCGACTATGCCCCGCCCGAGGAGATTTACCGCTGGACGCGCAACCCGCAGGACGCCCCTGATGCGCCGCGCGAGGTGACACTGCAGTTTGAGAACGGCGTACCTGTCGCCATCGACGGCGAACCGCTCTCCCCCGCGGAGCTGATTGCCAAACTGAATCGCATCGCAGGCGAGAACGGCGTCGGGCGTATCGACATCATGGAGGACCGGATGCTGGGGCTGAAGGTGCGCGAGAACTACGAGTGCCCAGCCGCCGTGACCATCCTGACCGCGCACCACGCGCTGGAGGCACTGGTACTGACGCGCGAGGAGCTGCGCTTCAAGTCGCTGGTGGACGCCGAGTGGGCGCAGCTCGCATACTACGGGCTGTGGTTTGACCCCTTCAAGGAGGATCTGGAGGCGTTCATCCGCCAGACGCAAAAGCGGGTGACCGGCACCGTATGGCTGCGCCTCTACAAGGGCAGCCTGCAGGTCGTTGGGCGAAGCAGCCCGTGGGCGCTGTACTCCGAGGAGCTGGCGTCGTTCGACACCACCACCTTCGACCAGCGCGAAAGCACCGGCATGGTGAAGATTTTCGGCTTGCAGGCGCGGATGTATCACGCCTTGAAGCAAAAGCGAGAGGGCAACAGCACGCCATGAGCAAGCTGTGGGGAGGACGTTTCGAGAAGCAGACGGACGAGGCGGTGGAGGCGTTCACCGCCTCTATCGGTGTCGATGCGCGGTTGTGGGAGGTGGATATTCGCGGCAGCATCGCGCATGCGCGGATGCTGGGCAAAGTCGGCGTGCTGACGCCGGAAGAAGCGGACGCTATCATCGCTGGTTTACACGCGCTGCGTGAGGACATCGCGGCAGGCAGGATCGCTTTTGACCCGAAGGCAGAAGACATTCACTCCGAGATTGAGCGACTGCTCACCGAGCGCATCGGCGCGGTGGCAGGCAAACTGCACACTGCCCGCAGCCGCAACGACCAGGTGGCAACCGACACTCGCCTTTACCTGCGCGAGGGAATAGATACCTTGTGTGAGCAGATACGCCTGCTGCAAAAATGGCTATTGCAAACAGCACGTAACCATCTGCACACCATCCTGCCCGGCTTCACCCATCTGCAGCACGCGCAACCGGTGAGCCTTGCTCATCATCTGATGGCGTATTTCTGGATGTTTCAGCGCGACCGCGAACGGCTGACTGACTGTCGCAAGAGGGTGAACCTGCTCCCGCTGGGCAGCGCAGCACTGGCAGGCACCTCCTTTCCCCTTGACCGCGAGATGGTAGCGCAGGAGCTGGGCTTCGACGGGCTGTGCGAGAACAGTCTGGACGCCGTGTCCGACCGTGACTTTGTGGTGGAGTTCCTGGCCTGCGCCGCGCTGGTGATGACACATCTGTCGCGTCTGGCGGAGGAGTTAGTCTTGTGGAGCACGCCTGAGTTCGGCTTCGTGGAGCTGGACGATAGCGTCACCACCGGCAGCAGCATCATGCCGCAGAAAAAGAATCCCGACGTGGCGGAACTCATTCGCGGGCGCATGGCACGCGCGGTGGCGGATTTGACGGGCGCACTGGTCATGCTGAAAGCGCTGCCCCTTTCCTACAACCGCGACCTGCAGGAGGACAAAGGTTTTCTGTTCGATGCGCTGGATACGGTGCTTTCCAGTGTGTCCCTCATGCATTTGATGCTATCGCGGGCGCAGTTTCGCACCGAACGGATGCGTCAGGCGGTGCGCGGCGACTTCTCCAATGCCACCGACCTCGCCGACTATCTGGTGCGCAAGGGAATGCCTTTCCGACAGGCACACGAGGTGGTGGGGCGTGTGGTGCAGTACTGCCTGAAACAGGGCGTGGCACTGGAGGATTTGGACGTGGCACAGCTGCGTACCTTCAGTGACCTGTTCGGCGCCGACGCCGTGCAGCTGCTGCAACCCGAAGCGGTGATGCAGGCAAGACGCTCTCGCGGAGGAACTGCCCCCGAGGCGGTTCATCAACAAATCCAGCTGGCAACGCAACTACTGGGAGGTGAGGATATCCGTTGAACCGATCCTACCGCTATCTGGACCTGATCACGGTGAGCTTCGTCGTGGTGCTTTTGCTGTCCAACATCGTGGCGGTGAAGCCCGTCAGAATACTGGACTTCCTGCGCCTCGACCTCGACAGCGGCACGCTACTATTCCCGATTTCGTACATTTTTGGCGACGTGCTGGTAGAGGTGTATGGCTATGCTCGCTCCCGACGGGTCATCTGGATGGGTTTCGGCTTTAACTTGCTGGCGGCACTGCTCTTCTGGGTAATAGTGATGCTGCCGCCATCGCCCGAATGGAAAATGCAGGACGCCTTCGCCATGATACTGGGTCAAACGCCGCGTGTCGTTGCGGGCAGTCTGATTGCCTTCTGGTGTGGCGAGTTTGTCAACTCCTACGTGATGGCGAAGATGAAGATATGGACGGGCGGGCAGTTCCTGTGGACACGCACCATCGGCAGCACCATGGTGGGACAGGCGGTAGATACCGTGCTGTTTCAGACAATCGCCTTCGCCGGCGTTTGGGACACGGGACTGCTGCTGCGTGTGATCGTATGGAATTACACCGCAAAGGTACTCTACGAGGCTCTGGCGACCCCTCTCACCTACGCGGTGGTTGGTTTCCTGAAGAAGGCAGAGCAGGAAGATTACTACGACTACGACACCGATTTCAACCCGTTTGCCTTGAAAGCGTAGGGGCAACGCGCGGTTGCCCCTACGGAGTGGTTCGCTATCCCTGCGAAGCGTATGCTTCGTACACGATTTCCACCGCACGCAAGCCGTCGTATCCGGTGACCTGCAGCTCTTTCCTGCCCAGGCAGGCATCTACGAAGTGCTGTATCTCCCCGACGAACCGGTCTGGACCAACCTCTTCCAGCGGTTGCCAGTCGTCCATTTTGTTCGTCTTATAGCGGCTCTTGAAGCCGTCCCAGTAGTGCACCATTGCCGCGCCTTCCGTACCGTACACTTCCACCACGTTGAACCCGGCAGCAAGCACCCAGCTGGCTTCCACCACACCCATCCGCTTATCGCTGGTGGACAGCAACGCAATGGCGGTATCTTCGACCTCGCCGATGGCAGGGTTCGTCTGACGGGTCACCGCCTGCACGCGGGCAACTTCTCCCACCAGAAAGCGGAACAGGTCAATGCTATGCACACTGGTATCCATCAGCACGCCGCCTCCAGCCACTTCCTTGTCCGAGAACCATCGCTCTTCCACCCCTTTGAACGGGCCCGCAAAGCGGTTGCGGAACATCACCACTTCTCCCAGTTCGCCCGCATCGATCAGCCGTTTGAGAGCCGCTATCGGGGGGTGGAAGCGGTGGCAGAAAGCGGTCATGAGTTTGACCCCTCTGGCGTCCGCTGCCTGTACCATTTTTCGTGCGGCGTCGGGATGATGAGCCAGAGGTTTCTCGCACAATACATGCAATCCCTTCTCTATCGCCAGCAACGCCGCATCCAGATGGGCAACGGGAGGCGTGCAGATGTCCACGGCATCCAGTTCACTCCGCTCCAGCATCTCCTCCACACTGCGGAACGCATCCGCCCCTACCTGCTGAGCAGCCGTGCGCGCAACTTCCTCATTGATATCGGTGACCGCCACAATCTGCGCTTCCCGTACGCGCTCGTAACTGGAGAGGTGCGTCCGTCCGATACCGCCTGCACCTATCAAGCCAACGCGAAGTTTTCGGTTACTCACGGTGATTTACCTCCCTGTCTCTGTTGTATTACACAGGCTTCTCGACGCATCTCCTCAGGCTGATGAGGTCGTTGAAGCCTGCGCAAACCAGGCGTTCATAAATCCATTTTTCTATTTCGCCATTGCTCCCCTCAGTTCCCGCTTCCGGCGCGTATTTTGCGGTGAAAGAGATGCGTATCGGTTGCCGCCAAACGGCAACAGGAGTGCCTGCATCCGCGCGCGAACTGGAAAAGGGGAGGAGGAAGATGCGTGTCGTTACCTTTGGAGAGACAATGCTTCGTTTATCTCCGCCCGGCTATCAACGCATCACGCAGGCGGAGCGGTTCGAAATCGCCATTGCCGGCACGGAAAGCAACACGGCAGCGGTGCTGGCGCAGCTGGGTATTCAAACCGTCTGGTTGTCACGTCTGCCCGATAACCCATTGGGGCACCTGGTTGCGCAACGGCTCAGGGCGCTTGGGGTGGATGTGCAACACGTCTCGTGGGACAGCGATAGCCGATTGGGGCTGTACTTCGTGGAAGCCGGCGTGACGCCGCGTCCTACCCGTGTGTATTACGACCGCAAAGGCTCGGCAATGAGCTGCTGGCGTCCCGGAGAATGGGACTGGCACAACCTGCTTCGCGGTGCGAGCCTGCTTCACGCGACTGGCATCACGCCTGCACTGAGCGAGGGCTGCCGAGAAGCCACCCGCGAGGCGTTGCAGGTCGCACGTGAGATGAACGTATCCGTTTCATTTGACCTGAACTACCGCTCGCTGTTGTGGTCTCCCGATGAGGCGCGCCGGGTGATCGAATCGCTTCTCCCACTGGTGGATTTGCTGATAGTTTCTCCTGCAGATGCACGCACGGTGCTGGAAATAGAGGGTGAGGATACGGACGTGGCCGTGCAGATACAGCGACGCTACCGTGTTCCGGTGGTTGCCACCCCGTTACGCGACCAGCAATCGGCGACGATGGGACGACGTTTCAGCGTGGTGGCGACAGCCGAGCATGTATGGCGCTCGGAGGGATGTCCTTTCGAGGTGATAGACCCCATCGGCAGCGGCGACGCCTACGATGCCGGTCTCTTGTACGGTTATCTGCAGGGGGATATCGACCTGGCGATGCGTTGCGCGGACGCCCTTGCGGCACTAAAGCACACAGTGCCGGGAGATATGCTGTTTATTACACGCACCGAATTGGAGCAGCTGCTACGTGGAAACCTGAGAGGGATCCTCCGGTAAAAGGGCGGGAGGGAAGGTACCCTCCCGCCTCGCCATGTGCTAGAATAGCCAGTTCAGTTCAACAGTCAGGTCGTTCACATCAGACTTACCGCTGTACTTGCGGTTGCGGTACTCCACCACCAGTCTGCCCACGCTGTTCAGACGATGGCTCACTCCCACCGACAGCCCAACTAGGCGGTTCTCAGTATCGCTAGGGATGTCGCGATAGAAGTGGTCATAGCGCACCCATCCCAGCGTGGTGTCGGTGAAGTGGTAACCCAGTTCGGCGAACCAGGTACGCACCCGACGCGATGCAGGCAGGTCATGTTTGCCCGACAGTGCGCCTGCGGAGAGGGTGTACTGCGCGGTAGTGTAGTTGCCGAACACGCCCACGCGGTCGAATTTGTCTTCGGGACCGCCAGCGGTCTTAAATTTGCCGCTGTAGCCGTACACCCCGATGCCGGTTCCGCTGTCGTCCAGCACATACTCCAGAGTCGCGTAGACATCCTTGAAATTGTTGGTCTCCGCGATATTGGGGTTGGCGTTACCGCCCGCGCTGTTGACGATGCCCACCTCGCCGAGCAATTTGCCTTCGTACACGTAGCCTGCAGACACCCCGTATGCCCGGTCGCGCGGGGTGTAGTCGTTGCCACCGCCGGGGCGACGGTTGATCGCCTCGTTGCGGCTGATCGACAAACGTCCACCTGACCCGTAGTAGTAAATCAGGTACGGGTAGATTTGCCCCGCGCGAACCCAGTAGAAGGTATCCGCTGCGGCGTCCGAATTGTAAAACAGGTAAGCAATGGTAAAACCTCCTTTTTGTGGTTTCGCGCTTGCCCCGCGACGGCCCGCTCTTCTCTCCTGTGTTGCGCGTAACGTCCGTCGCGCGGCATACGCCTTTGAGATTCGCTTTTCGCGCCGGGGGAACAGATTCCTCTTTCTACCCTAAGATTTATCGATAAAAAGAACGGGGGGACCGCTGCCCCACTCGTGCGGAGGCAGCGGCTTCGGAAGAGGCTTACTTCGCTTGAGGGCTACTTTTTGGGACAGAAGGCACTCTCTCTGCCTTCATGCGCTCCTGATACTTCTTCTCCCACTCGATCTCCTTTTGCACCAGGTCCTGCCTGCCCATTTGCTTGTAGATGCTCTTCAGCTGCGCATGGATCTCGGGCTTGTCCCATGCGATTTTGCCAACCTCTTCGTACTGTTTAATGGCGAGGTCGTCCTGTTTGTTTTTGCGATACAGTTCCGCCAGCCTCATGCGCAGTTGCACGCTCTCAATGCGTTGCAGGGCATTCTGCCAGGCAGTGATGGCGTTCTCCCGCGCTTTTTGGCGAGCAGGCTCCGCCAGACCCGGCATCTCGGACTGCGCACGGTACAGTTCGCCCAGTACCACCATCGCCTCCGCGGAGGGCATCTCCTGCGTCGCTTTCTCAAAGGCAGCTATCGCCTTGTCCAGCGCAGCCCCATACTCCGGAGTGCCTGCTTTGCGGCTGAGCTCGTCCAGCACCTCATACGCTTTGATTTCGGGGTCGAGTATCTCGATCTTCGCCGTGCGACGAAGCTGCGCCAGATACTGCTGCCACTTCGCATTGCGCAGGGTTTCCACATATTGCTTAGCGTACTCCGCTTTGTTCTTCTCAAAATCGGCAGGTACGTTGGGCTTCACCCCATCGAGGCGGATAATGTGGAAGCCATACTGCGTCTTCACCAGGTCACTCACCTGCCCCGGCTGCAGTGCCTCTACTGCTTTCGCAAACTCGGGCACAAATAGCGCGGCAACCTGCGAACGAGGAATAGCACCCAGGCTACCCCCGTTTTGCTTGCTGCCGGGGTCGTCGGAGAACTCCTTCGCCAGTTTGGCGAAATCCGCGCCGGAGCGCACCTTCTGCAGTATCTCCTCCGCACGTTTGCGTGCCTGTTCTTCGGTGCGGTTGCCCGTACTCACCAGAATATGCCGTATCGTTAGCAGGTCGTAGCTGCGCTTCAACTCTTCATCCGATGGGTTGGGCACTTTCGCCACCTTCTCCATCAGCTTCTGCTGCAAAAGAGCCTGTCGCAGAAGAGGTTTGCGTGATTCCCAGTTCTGTTTCAGCTCCTCACGCCATTCGGCAACGCTTTTGCCCATCGCGCTGCGGATGACCATCTCGAACTGCTGGTCGGTCATCGGCTTGCCCTGGGCAGCCCGCTCGCGCTCCTGCTTCACCTGCTGGTCTACCAGCTTATCGATTTCGCGGTCCAGGTCCCTGTCGGAGAGCCGAATCCCCTCCTTCTCTGCCGCTTGCGCGATAAGTATCTGTTGCACCTGCTCATCAAACACCTGTCGCCGCACGCCGATGGACGCCAGTGCATCCCCTGACACCATCGACCTTTCGCGCGACCTCTCGCTCACCATCATCTCGAACTGTTCGCGCTGGATCGGCTCGCCGTTGACCTCCGCGATAATCCGTTTGGCACGCTCGCCGCCTGGGGGACCTCCGGTGGGCACAGCGGCGAAGTAGGTGATAAGGCTGGCAGCGATGACGAACACGAAAACCAGCGACACCGCCTGCAGCTTTTTGGCAAATCCCGCGCGGATGTTGCGCAGAGAGAGTAGCTCTTCGTCTCGTGAAACCGTACGTCTGGGAGCGTCATTCCGTTTTGCCATAGGACATCTACCCCTCAATCCATTGTCTGAGTGCCTGCAGGCACAGGCGTGAAGCGCGCTCTGCATCACCGTCTATGCGCGCATGGGTCTCCAGAGAAATCCAGCCCGTGTAACCATCGCGGCGCAGGGCATCGAACTGACCGGCATAGTCGATAGCCCCCTCGCCGACAACCACGAAGCGCACCTTGCCGTCCTCCAGCACGCCGTCTTTGACGTGGACATGCGCCACCATGTCGCGCACCGCCTCATAGCCATCAGGATAGGGCGTCTCACCAGCGCACAATGCGTTGCCCGGGTCCCAGCAGATGCGCAGGTGGGACGAATCGATAGCCCGAGCCACCCGCGCCACCTCTGCGCCCGTTCCCAGATAGCAGGAGTGTTCGTTTTCCAGAGCGAGGATCACACCTTCTTGTTCCGCTATCTTCAGCGGCTCGGCGTAGGAGTCGACAATGCGCTTCTCGATATCCGGTGTCAACTCGCCGCGTTTCCAGAACGAGAAGACGCGGATAATCGGCGTCTCGAAGAAGTGCGCCAGGTCGATACAGCGATGCAGCATATCTATTTGTTCGCTGAGGTCGCGCGGCGTCGCGAGATGCATGGGACCTTTCGCTTCAGTACTTTCGTCGAACAGGTCACACTTGTAGAAGGGCGAGGCGATACTGGAAACTTGGATTCCGTTGGCGTCCAGCAGCTTCTTCGCACGCCGGGCAGTGGCGTCGTCGATGTCGGCGATGTTCACGTTCCACAGCCCGCGCAGTTCCGCGCCGGTAACGCCGTACTCCTGCATTACCCGAACAGCATGTTCCAGGTCCTGCGATATCTCGTCGGTAATGACGGACAGTTTCATCGTTGACCTCCGAAAAGAAGCCTATTTCACGGCTATCTTTTTCTGCCACGTGGTGCTCAAACCCGCCGCGTTAAACGCCTTTACGGTAATCTGGTGCTCACCTCGGGATAGCTTCTCGGAGCGGAAGCGAAACGTCTCCAGAGGGCTATCAAACACCCCGTCGCCAGCCTCCGCCGCAAGCCACTCCCCCTCGCCGATGCGCACCTGCACGGCGGTCACCGGCACTAATTTCTGTAAGACGAAGCCGGATACCTGCACTGTGCCATCTGCCTCTGCCTGCACACCGTCCCGCGACGGCACTACGATAACCGGTTTGCTGTTGCACACGATAAACGGCTCGGAAACCACTTCTGCAGACAGGGCGTCGGTGGCATTGGAAGCACGGTCGGACGCCACCACACGCAGGCGATACACACCGTCCTTCAGCGGTCTCGTATCCCACTTGCGCGAGGTAGCGGTGGTCGGCGTGGCAGACGATAGGGGTTCGGGTGCCTTTTCCGCACGCGCTTCAGCCTGAGCCTGTTGCTGCATCGCTGCCCGAACCTGCGGTAAATCCCTTTCCGCGCTCGCCAGTATCTCCGCTTTCACCTCAGCAGGGATGTTGGGGTCGTTCTCCACCTGGCGGCGCAGGTCCGCCATCATCTCCTCGACGGTGGGGATGTTCTCTTCCTCAGACGCCTTTCGGGGGGACGGCTTTTTCTCCTGCGGTGGACGTGCTGGAGATGAAGCTGCGTCCTTCACCGTTTGTATCTCCTGCCAATCTCGCTCGCCCTCCATGCGGTAGTAGACCCTGTAGCTCAGCGTATCTTTATCCGGGTCCTCCGCCTGCCATTCGATGTTCTGCTCACCGGATAGCACCGCGCCGCCTTTGGGGGCTTTTAACGTCACACGGGGTGCCTGATTCTGCGTGCGGTAGTACAGCGATACCGACTGCAGCAGCGGGCTGACCTGCGGATTCCGCGTGCGCAGCACCGCCCGATACTGCACATAGCGCGCCGGTGGGCTAGTAACCGTGTCGCCCGGGCTGGTCAGCGGGCTGCTCCACGCGCTCCAGCTGGCATCGGGTTCGGGCACGTTGCCGCTCCGTGTGCTTATCTCCACCGATGTGCCTTCCGGCGTCTCCGCCAGCCAGTACAGCGCGCCCCAGCGGGCGGGGTTTTTCGCATCGTGAACCGGCGAGATGTACACGCCTTCCCCGCCGTTTGTTCGGGCGATGTATATCTCGCCGCCGTTGACCGTGCCCAGCCACAGCGCGTCCTGCCACCATACACCCGCCGCGAAGTCCACATCCAGCCGGTTCTCCACCAGGTTCACCCGGTCGTTCGGCAATATCTGGTAGAGGACTCCGCTGCCGTATGCGAACACACTGCCATCAGGTGCTGGCGTAAAGGCAAGGACGGGGTTTTCGGTGCGCTCGATGACCGTCTTGGTACGCCCATCGGGATACAGGCGCACCACCTGTGAGCGTGTATGGAGAGCCACCAGTATCGAGCCATCCTGCCAGACGGTCAGTGCGGAAACCGCGCCCTCTCCGAAATCGCGCACCGCTTGAGCCGTACCGTCGGGAAGAATGCGCCACAACATCGCATTGTCGCCTGTGCCCACGTACACGGTGCCATCCGCTGCCAGCGCAAGCGCGGTCACGTGATTCTGCCCCGTTTGCAACAGCGGGCGCACCTGCCCATCGCGCCACTCGTATACCACACCGGCACTGCCTCCTGCCCCAATCAGTACCGAGTCGCTGGAGCGGCGCAGGGCACACACGGGATAACTTTGCTCCAGCTGCGCCAGCTGCTCGAACTTGCCGTCGGCGGTCACACGGTAGATACGTCCGCGAGGTGACGTTCCCGCAAGCCAGCCATCGCCATCCGAAATCAGCCAGTGCACTTCCATATCGGGCAGGCGGCACCAGGTGAAAAGCCGGTTATCGGATGACAAACGCAGAATCTCCCCCTCGTGTCCTGTGCCTATTAGCAGAGAACCATCCCCGGCAGGTACCAAAGCCCATACAAATGGCTTCCCGACGCTCAAAGCCCGCGAAAGGGTGAAAGACAGACGTACATCTCCCTCCGATGTCGCGGTGGTACGGTCAAAAAAGCCTTTGGCGAAATCCGTCTGCTCGGTCTGCGTCCATACCTGCGCCCCACGGGTTACTGGCTTTTCTTCCTTCTCCGGCTTCTCCGCGGAATCCGGCGCGCGCTCCAGCGAGGCAGCAGACGGTTTTGCATCAGCCGTTGCAGGGCGGGACGATGTTGGCCGCGGCTGCGACGGCATCAGGATTTCCGCAAAGGTCTGGCTTTCGTCGTCTCCCCACACGCTATCCATCATGGCAGGGATGCCAGGTGGTACGCCGGGCGGTACGCCTTCGGGCGGCGCAGGCTCTCCTGTCGGCATCCGCGGCTCCACGGGGCGCGACTCCGACGAGTCGCGTCGCTGCACATTGAGTATCAGCGTCTGCGAACCGCTCAGCACCCAGTCGGTGGGCAACACCAGTTTAATCTCATCGCGTTCCAGACGCAGCGCACTGCTTTTGCCGGAACGCATCAGCGCGCCAATGGTCGGCGGTATCTGGCTGAATCGCTCCCCGCCGATATTCACGGTGGTTGTCGGTAGAAGCAGGCGCACCACGAGGTCGTTATTGCGCTCGCGCTCCAGAAAGCGATTCACCATCTGCTGGATGCTAACCGGGGGCGATTGCTCGGCGCTACTCGGTCGGATAACCAGCCCCGGCAGCAAGGTCAGGGACGGCTGCATTCCCCCGCGCACCTGCAGGGTATAGCGACCGCTGCGCAGGCTCTGCGGCAGGACAAGGTTCACTTCGCGCGTGACCGGCTGTCCGCGATAGGGTTTCAGCACCACTCCCAGTTCTACCGTCTCGCCCGGCTCGTAGCGCCCTTTGCGCACGAACACACGCTCGATGGTAGCGGTTTGCCGTCTGCTTTCGATACGCACGCTCAGCTCCACGCTTTTAATCGCCAAAGGGTAGAACGGGTTTGCGGTAAGGATATTCATCAGGTTATCCAGGTCGGCGGTCGCGCTGCCGGCGATATCCACGTCATCGAACACCACGTTGTCGCGAGTGATGGTGCCCACCTCCTCGGCGTTCACCGTCAGCTGCACCTTCGCCAGCGAATCGCCGGGGGTGCCGCGTATCTGCGACAGCGTCTCGGATGCCACCAGCGACACCAGCTGACCGGTCAGCAACGGATGCTGAACCACCTGCGCCTGGAAGCGACGCTTGCGCCCGGTGGTCACATCTTCCACAGAGACCGTCACAGGAACCATGGTCGCGCGTTTTCCCAGCTCGCCTGCTACCGAGAACAGTCTGTCCTGGGTTGCTTTACCCACCACGCTCACCGGCGCGGCGATTTTGACCGAGCGCGAGTAGCTGGGCACCACATCAAACACGTAGGCACTGGTGAGCGGAGCCTCTATCGCCCCGATGCCCATGAAAGGATGCCCAAAAATCAGTACGCGGTCGCCATCACGATAGGTTACCGTGCCTATTGCGCTGATGTCCACATCGCCCGTTACCAGAGCGACGCCCACGGCGGAGCCGGGCTGCAGAGGTGGCATGTGTTGCGCCATTTTTTCAGCGCGTCCGGGACCCGGCATGGCAAACATGTTGTAAGGTTGCAGAAGGGCGTTCAACCGCTGGACGCTTTTCGCCGAGAGTCCGCTTGCCATGACCGGTACGGGCGGGCGTGTGAAGACCAGCTCCCCTTCGCCTGCTGGCGGTGCGTTATCCGGTGCGATGATAATGCGCTTGCCCCCGAAAAGCACCGTTTGCGGCTCCGCCTGCGCCCGTGCCATACCCGCCGGTTCCTTTGGCAGACGCGGGTCCAGTGCTTCCAGCATGTCCTCGATGGGTGTCACCAGACACTGGGGCTCTTTGGGGAATCCCCAGAAGGTCATGGACACCGCGCCGGCGAGTCGCCCGTTGATGTAGATAGGGCTACCGCTCATTCCTGCGGCGATATTCACCCCGCGCGCGTTGAGAGGCCCACCGGTCATCTTGATAAATATCAGGTCGTGCCCAACGTTCGCTTTGGGCAGAACCCCGAGCACTTCCACTTCGAAGCGCTCGACCTTCGTACCACGAAATACGGTCAGCCCGTAGCCCTTCATGCCGGGCTTTATCTCCTTGACGCGGATGATGGGCACGGAGGAATACGCTGGTGTGGTGGGTACCAGCATGATGAAAAGCGAAAACAACAGTGCGAGCAGGAGGTAACGCATGGAACCTGTCTCCTCCATCAGTGGTTTCTGGTGCCGTAGATGGTCGACAATGTTCATGGTGCAGGCGTACTGACCTCCGCCCCAACCCCCAAACGGCGTGCCTGTTCCGCCAGTTTCTCTGCGCTGGACCTGTTGCGGTAAACGCCCAGCTGCACGCGGAACACCTTGCGTCCCCCTACCGTGTCGGTGACCACCGCCGCGGGCAGGCCTTTGTCCACGACAGCACGCATCGCCGCGTCGGCTTCGTCACGGTTCTCGAAAGCGTTCGGCACGCGCACGCGATACAGAACACCTGTGGACGCAGGCGCACCGGGAACGCCACCAGTCGGCGCAGGTTCGCCATCCAGGGTCTGAGGTACCTGTACACCACCTGAAAAATCTTCCGACGCGCCCGGACGGGATCGGGATGACGGTGACGGAGTTGGGGAGGGCGTCCACAGATTCGCCGGCGGGGCAGGTGCAGAGGGCTGCTCTTCCAGAGTGGTGGAGGGCGGAGGTTCCTCCGTCGGAGTAGCCTCATCCGGTGCAGCTCTGCCTGAGGAAGGTATCACCCGCACGGTGTCGGGAAGAGTGCTGACATCGCGTTCCCGAATCTGCACTCCCTCCAGTTTCGGTGAAACGGGAGAGAACGGCGCAGAAACCGGAGGTGTTGCTGGCGTGCCGGCAACGACAGCCCCAGAAGGCTGCGCTGGAGGCGTTTCCGAAGGCTGTTTCTCGCTCATTTGCCGGAGCCATGGTCCCAACCCGTACGCGCCGATAAAATAGCACAGCACCACACAGGCAGCCCCCAGCAACACGAACAGTACACGCTGCCACAGGTCTGAACGTCCGCTGTTCGCACTGGAGTAACGCATTGTCTTACCCTCCCCCTCGCTCTACGCAAGAAGGGGCAGGACCTCTGCCCCTAGCGCTGGTTGTCTGTTTTCGCGGGTCACTTCTACGCCACGCCCGGTTCCGTGCGTAACCGCTTGGTTACCGGTGCACGCGGCACCTCCGGTTGCGCAGGCTCCTTCTGCACATCCGGGCTTTCGGGAGGCGAGGTGTTCCACGTGCTGATGGATTCCGCCGGTTGCGCTCCTTCCATCAGTGCGAGAAACTCTTCCCGCTCGATAGTCTCTTTCTGCAGAAGCACTCTCACGACCTCGTCCATCTTCTCGCGGTTGGTCGTGAGGATGTCTACCGCGCGGCGGAAGCACTCGTCGATGATGGCACGCACCTCCTGGTCAATCGCGAAGGCGATCTCCTCGCTATAGTTGCGGTCTTCCATGATGTCGCGCCCCAAGAAGGGGTTGCCGTGCCTTCTGCCGAAGGTGAGGTTGCCGAGCTTCTCGCTCATGCCGTACTCACACACCATCGCCCGGGCGATTTCCGTCGCGCGCTCCAGGTCGTTGTTTGCGCCCGTGGTCGCCTCGTTGTAGACGATTTTCTCCGCGGCGCGCCCACCCAAAAGGGATGTGATTTCATCCAGCAGTTGCGCTCGCGTCAGCAGGTAACGGTCTTTCTCCGGCAGCTGCAACGTGTATCCGAGCGCTCGACCTCGCGGCAGGATGGTGACCTTCTGCACGGGGTCGGCATTGGGCAGTAGCTCGCCCACGATAGCGTGCCCGACCTCGTGGAACGCTACCATTTCACGCTCTTTTTCGCTGATGAGCTTGCTGCGCCGTTCCGGACCGGCTATCACTCGCTCGATAGCGTCCTCGAAATCGGACATCTCGATGCGCTGTTTGTCGCGCCGTGCCGCCAGCAACGCCGCCTCATTGACCAGGTTGGCGATGTCCGCGCCGGTGAAGCCCGGCGTGCGCCGTGCCAGCACATCGGGGTCGACGTCCTCCGCCAGAGGCTTGCCTTTCAGATGCACCTTAAAGATGTCGCGCCGTCCGTTCACGTCGGGTGTATCTACCACGATGCGCCGGTCAAAGCGCCCCGGTCGCAACAGCGCGGGGTCCAGCACGTCCGGACGGTTGGTGGCTGCCAGTAGGATGACGCCCGTGTTGGGGTCGAAGCCGTCCATCTCCACCAGCAGCTGGTTGAGGGTCTGTTCGCGTTCATCGTGTCCGCCTCCCAGACCCGCGCCGCGCTGGCGTCCCACTGCGTCTATCTCGTCAATGAAGACCAGACACGGGCGGTTTGCTTTGGCGGTGTCGAACAGGTCGCGCACGCGCGATGCGCCCACCCCCACGAACATCTCCACGAAGTCCGAACCGCTGATATGGAAGAAGGGCACGCCCGCCTCGCCGGCAATGGCACGCGCCAGCAGCGTCTTTCCGCATCCCGGAGGTCCCAGCAGCAGCACACCCTTGGGGATTTTCGCGCCCAGCGCCTGGAACTTCTTCGGGTTCTTCAGGAACTCCACAATCTCCTGAAGCTCTTCCTTCGCTTCCTCAATGCCCGCCACGTCGTCGAAGGTGACCTTGGGCACGTTTTCGGATGCCCTTTTGGCGCGGCTGCGCCCGAAGGAAAGTGCCTGATTGCTACCCGCCTGCATCTGCCGCAGGATGAGGAACCAGAAGAAGACTACCAGCACCAGCGGCAGAACCATCGGCAGTAAGCCCTGCAGCGCGTCCGAGAACACCGATTTACGGAAGGTGAAGTTCACCCGCTTCTGCTCGAGCTTGCGGTGCAGGTCGGTGCGCGACTCGGGCGTATCCGGCAGGACAACGTAGTACCGGGCGCCATCATCGGTTTGAAACTGGAATGTATCCTTGTCGAACTCGCCCTGCAGCACACGGTCTTCTTCCAGCAGGTCGAGCAAACGCTTATATTTCACTTCCTGCGGCGCGTCGAACGGGCGGAAGGGACCGCCGCGTACGACCAGATAAAATGCCAGCCCCAGAAAAACAAGCACTAATGCGTTACGCAGGCTGCGGTTCAAGTCTTCCTCCTCTTAGCGCGTTTCCTGATGTAGCGCTGACGACGTTGGTATTATACCATATCGACATCTTTGCATGAACTCTCTTTACCATCCGCCTCGAGG
>JAPWUZ010000218.1 GCA_028275265.1 Armatimonadota bacterium
GAGGGCTTGCCCCGTTAGGGATGTGCAGCGCACCCGGTGTGCCAGGCATATTCCCACTATCCAGATTATACCCTCTTCGTCACACACGACGGGTATTCTCTGGCGCACAGAAAGGGGCACTTTCCTGTCAATAAAGATATCGGAAAGTTTTCGATGTCCCGACAGCCCCAGAGGCTGCACCCTGTCACCTCGCCGCCAGTTCCGCACTCTCAGTTGCCCACTGATGCGCGAGGCATCGCACCACACTTCCCAGTTATCTTGACGCCATGAATGGGCATCCGGTAACGGTGAATATTCGGCGAACAGGGTAACTCCTGCCTCGGGAACGGCGGTCTCACCGGGTACCTGCACCACTATTTCATACGCGAGTGGGGCAGACTCGTGTTTCACCCAAACCCTCAGCGCACGCTGCCCGACGGAGGCATGTAATCGCCCACCGTACACGGTGACCCCTGCACGCCTGCCGGTGCGTATCGCCTCCCGCAACTTCTCCACCTGTTCGAACTCCGCTTCCCGGCCTTCAGGAGAAAGATTCTGCACGGCGTATCGAATCACCCGCCTCTGAATCGCCTCCGGCTGCCGAGCCAGCCATTCGAGGGACAACTGCCACTCGTCGTGCGTTCGGCACAACGTGAACTGTGGCTCCAGACTCTGCAAATAGGTTCGCCACCACTCCTCTTCATCGCGCATCACCTGAGCCAATCGCTCGATCGCCTCATCCGCCCGTGGGTTAATCAGGCGCAGTTCCGGCAGCACGTGATGGCGGATACGGTTACGGCTATAGCGGGCGTCCATGTTCGAAGCGTCTTCCACAAATGACAACGCGTGCAGGGCACAGTACGCCCGCACCTGCACACGGCTGATAGGCAACAGGGGACGGATAAACCTGCCCCGATGGATGGGCATTCCAGCCAGGCCGGCTGTACCCGCCCCGCGTGTCAGGTTCAGCAGGACGGTCTCTATCTGGTCATCCCGCGTGTGTCCAAGCGCTATCACATGTGCCTCGATGGCATCCGCGACTTCCTCAAGGAAGGCGTAGCGCACTTCGCGAGCCGCCACCTCGATGCTAAGACGCCGTTGCCGGGCTTCTTGCTCCACTTCCACCTTGCGGGAGAAGAAAGGTATATGCCACGCAGAGCATACCTGTCGGCAGTGGCTTTCATCGGCGTTGCTTTGTTCCCCCCGCAATGCGTGGTTTAGATGCGCTGCCGCAATCTCCAGCGACCAGCTCTCGCGCAATCGCGAAAAAAGGTGCAGTAACGCGGTGGAGTCGGCACCTCCCGAAAAGGCAACCAGCACTTTCTGCCCCGGCTGCAGCAGGGAGCGTGTGCGCAACGTATCCTCAAACAAGGGAAGCAGTTCCATGTCGTCTCCGGTACTCACGCGCTGCCAACGCGGTAACCCGATTCCCGCAGGTTCTGCACATGCTCCACCCTGTCGATATCCACCCCGATCTCGGCATATTCGGTCACGATTTCCTGAGCGGTCGCGCCCATGAGCTGCTGTACGCGGCTTTTGATGTGTGCAATGGAAAGCAGACGCGGCGAAATCAGCCTTGCCAGCACTGCACGGAGGATGATGCCCATGCCCAGTATCTGCGCCATCGCCCACAGCGATTTACGTGCCGCAAATGCCCGGCGCAGTAGACCTGCCTGCTTGCGAACGGTTCCAGCCCGGATGAGCAGCAGGTTTCCTCCCGTGAATGTGCCTTCTCGCAGGCTTAGCGCGGTGCGGGGCATGTTCGGGAACCTCTGGCGGCACAGCTCCAACGGGATAATGGGATAACACATATCCGCCCCCGACTGCACGCCGCGAGTCACGAAGTCAGCGACGGCTTGAGAGCTCAGGAAGGGGACGTCGGCGGTGGCATACAGGATGTATTGCTCCTCGGCGACGGAGGCAGCCGCCTGCAGCACGTTCTCGACGAAATCGCCGGAATCTGGCAGGACAAGACAACCTTCCGGTGCTTCCACATCGCCCACAACCAGAATCTGCCCTGCTACCCCGCTCTCCTGCAGGGCACGCACCACCCGGGCGAGCATGGTTTCGCCTTCCACCTGCAGCAGGGCGCGATTGGACACGCCGGTCGCGGCAAGGAGGTCGGGCTTGCTTTTACCGCCCGCCAGCACGACAGCAGTCACTGTGGGGGAACTCACGGGATGACCTCACAAAAAATGGAGCGGGAGACGGGACTCGAACCCGCGACCTTCTGCATGGCAAGCAGACGCTCTACCAACTGAGCTACTCCCGCTCGTTCGCTCTCGGGTAAGTGGTGGGCGAGAGGAGACTCGAACTCCTACGCCTTACGGCACCAGATCCTAAGTCTGGCGTGTCTACCAGTTTCACCACTCGCCCGCTCGGACGTTTGCATTATTATTATACGCTACGTTCGCGCAGATGTCAAGGCGTCGCACCGCAAAATTCTCACACAAAAATAATGGGATTGCCCGCTACACTCGCCCGTGCTATAATACTGCTAACCCGACGCCGAAGGAAGGGAGCTTCATGCGCACACCCGGCATGCCCAAAACGCGAAACCGCATCGCCGTCATCGCCCACCGTGGAGGAGCGGGCATTATGCCCGAGAACACCCTCGCCGCTTTCCAGCACGCCATCCGCCTCGGATGCGACTATGTGGAGATCGACGTGCGCACCACCCGCGATGGAAAGCTGGTGATTATGCACGACCGCACCGTCGACCGCACGACCAACGGCTCCGGTGCAGTGAACGAGCTGACGCTCGCCGCCATCCGCAAACTGGACGCCGGCGTGAAGTTCTCACCGCTCTACCGGGGCGAGAAGGTGCCCACGCTGGACGAGGTTTTCGAGCTATGTCGCGGCAAAATCAACGTCTACATTGACCACAAAGACGCCACCGTGCAGGCTATCCTGCGCACCATTCGCCGACACCGGATGGAAAAACAGGTGCTGGTGTACGGTGGTCTGGAGAAATTAAAGGAGTGGAAGCAGACAGCCCCCGACATCCCGATAATGCCCAGTCTCCCACAAGAATATCGCAAACCGGGCGGCATCGCCGAACTCAAAAAGGTGCTGCCGGTAGACGCGTTGAACGGGGACATGGACCTCTGGACACCGGAGCTGGTTCAGGAGGCGCATCGAGAGGGTATCACGGTTTATGTGGACAATCTGGGACGTCCGGACACTCCCGAAGGATGGCGACAGTCTCTGCAAATGGGCGTAGACGGCATCGAGACGGACTACCCGGACGAACTGCTGAGGATGGTGCGGGCCTAGGGGCAACCTCCGCGGTTGCCCCTGCAGTAACGGAATGCTAGCCCTCTGGCTGTGCGAAGCCCAGCGCAATATCGATGTCGCGCAGGTCTTCGGGCGACAGCTGCACCCCCGATGCCTTGACGTTATCCTCAATCTGCGCCACCTTGCGCGCCCCGATGATGACGCTGGACACCATCGGCTGACGCAGGCACCATGCCAGCGCGAGCTGCGCCATGCTCAACCCGTTGCGCTCCGCAATCGGACGCAGCCTCTGCACCTTGGTTAATACCTCATCGCTCATCAACCAGCGCATGAACATGTTGGAACTTTCGTCTGCGGCGCGGGTATCGGGCGGCGGCGGCGAGCCCGGCTGATACTTGCCCGTCAATACACCCTGCGCCAGCGGCGAGAACACGATGTTGCCCATGCCCACACGCTCGCACATCGGCAACACTTCTTTTTCAATCTCTCGCCCCAGCATGTTGTAATGAGGCTGGTTGGACACGGGCGGGTCAATGTTCATCTGCCGACACAGGTGAATGGCGTCCAGTATCTGCGACGCCGACCACTCGCTCACGCCCCAGTAGAGGATTTTGCCCTGGCGGATGAGGTCGCCCATGGCGCGCACCGTCTCCTCCAGCGGCGTGTGGACATCGTAGCGATGGCACTGGTACAGGTCGATGTAATCGGTGCCCAACCGCTTCAGGCTGGCATGGCACTGCTCGAAAATATGTTTGCGCGATAGCCCGCGGTCGTTCGGCCCGTCGCCCATCGGGAAGTACACTTTGGTCGCCAGCACGTAGGAATCGCGACGGAAAGCCTTTAACGCCTTGCCCATCACCTCTTCTGCCCGCCCCGCCGCATAGACATTGGCGGTGTCGAAAAGGTTAATCCCCAGCTCGTACGCCCGGTAGATACATTGCGCTGCCGTTTCCTCATCGGTCGCGTGCCCGAAAGTCAGCCACGAGCCCAGACTGACTTCGCTGACTTTCACGCCCCATTTTCCCAGCTTGCGGTACTGCATCGTTCCTCCTCCAGCAGTTCTGAAACGTTTAAGACGTCTGTATATTAACACGAAATACCGGCGACGTCAACCCCGCCGAGCCGTTGACAACCGCGCCACATTGTTGCTATAATAATCGTGCTGAGGGTCGGGGTGTGGCGCAGTTTGGTAGCGCGCACGGTTCGGGTCCGTGAGGTCGGCGGTTCAAGTCCGCCCACCCCGACCATTTTCTGTTCATTCGCGTTCTTCCCCCCGATCGTGTTCTCCCCCCTGCTGCGCTGGCGTTTCACGGTTTTGCTCTCCTGAGGGCGTTGTGGAGACACCACCTGCGGGTTGTCCCCAGACCATTAGCCCTCCCAGGTGCCCGGTACGCCCTA
>JAPWUZ010000088.1 GCA_028275265.1 Armatimonadota bacterium
ATCCTACCAGCCCATCTGTGCTGACATCTGTTCCAGGAACTGGCGCGACTCGATGTACGCCTTCTCAATATCGGGCACGTTGCCGATGTCGATAGCGATGTACCCGTCGTAGCCATGTTTCCGCAGGGCGGTGAACACGCCTTCCCAGTCGATAGTGCCTTTGCCCAGTGCAAGATGTTCGTTGGTGCGCCCGTCGTTGTCCGAGACGTGGACGTAGAAGATGCGTTTGCCCAGCTTCTCCACCGACAGGGGCAGTATCTCCTTCTGCGCGTTCTGGTGACCCGTGTCCAGCACCATGCCGAAGTTGTCACTGCCCACGTGTTCCCACAGGCGCAGGAAGGCATCGGTGTTGCTGACCAGCTCGCCCACGCGCGGCTCCAGACAGAACTTTAGCCCGGCATCCTTCGCCCGCTCCGCACAGAAACGGAAACTGTCCACCATCGCCGCCCACAGGTCATCCCAGCGGAAGCTGGGGTCTATCTTCACCTTGAACTGTTTGCCGAACTTGATGGCTTCTTTGTAGGGCGCGTCGCCTACGAACTCCAGCGGCGGGGTGAAGCTGTCGGTCTGGATGGTGTCGCAGCCGAAGTAGTTGGCGAGTTCAATGCCAATCAGGTACAGGTCTTTTGCCTTCTGGCGCTTCGTCTCATCCATAGAGACGATATCGGGCAGCACAGGGCAGAAGTTAATAACCTTCAGCCCGAGGTTCTCGCAGTGTGCTTTCAGCTCGGCGCGGTGGTGATACACTTCCATCAGGTTCTCTTCGCGCACCCCTTCCAGCTCCACGCTGGTGAAGCCCATGTCGCGCATCTCGCCCAGCACCTTGAAGGTGTCCTCCAGACTGGGCGGATAGCCGTATTTACTGATGGCGTACAGCCAGCAACAACTGATTTTCATGTTGTACCCCCTCACGCGAATGTCGGTAACAGATTCGAACGCAGGAACGCCTCGGCATACTGGGTTCCTCGTGCATAGCCGCGCACCTTCGCCAGCCCTTCGATATACTCCATGATGCCCGGCAACACCGCAAACTGGCTCTGCTGCGTCTGCATCGCATCCCGCTTTTTGCGGAAGGTATCGGTGATGTCTATCAGCAGAGAGGGGTGCGGGAACAGCTCCAGCACCTCATAGTAGTACAGCTCCGGTGTATACCACGGCTCGCCCATATCCGCCAGCACGTTCTCGTATGCCTTCCAGCGTGCCTCATCGGTCACGACGGAGATGGCACGGTGGTCGCGGTGCTTGTCCTCGTTCCAGTGGGTGAAGATGACGTCGGGACGATAATGGCGGATAAGGCGCACGCACTCCTGATAGGTCTCGCGGTCGTTCACCACCCCCTGCGTGGGCTTGCCCAGTATCACCCGTTCGGCGATGCCCAGCACGCGGTCACAGGCTTCCGCCTCCGCCCGACGCATCTCGGCGATTTTGTCTTTCATCTCCGGCGTGCTGTAGCCCGTTTCCCCCGCGCAGAAAGTAACCACAAACACCTGTTTGCCCATCGCGGACAGCCGGGCGATGGTGCCCCCGCACCCGATAATCTCGTCGTCAGGGTGGGCAGCGAACACCAGCACGCGGTTCCAGTGTTCCAACATCCTGTCGCTCCTACCGTTGACGTTGCATTTCCCGAATGACTGCCTCCGTATCCTTTTGCCAGCGGAACTCGGGCGCGTCGTTAGGAATCAGGTCGCGATGCTCCCCTGCCAGCACCCACAAGTAGTACACGCGCGTGCCCGGCGCGGCAGCGATGGGATGATAGCCTTTTGGGATTCGCAGCACCGTGTTGTCGCGGATGACGAACGGCTCGTCGATAGTTCCATCCGCCGTGTACAGCCTGCCCAGTCCAAAACTGCTACTTGGCTGCACCTTAAAGAGATAGACCTCCTCCATTTTGCACTCGCGGGGTGGGTCGTGGACATCGTGCTTGTGGGGTGGCCAGCTCGACCAGTTGCCGGGCGGGTTGATGGTCTCGCCTACCAGCAGGCGCGCGGCGGGGGTGCGCTTGTCCACAATGTCTTTCACGTCGCGCCGCCAATTCCATACGCCCACATCCCGCACGTTCACCTCGTCGGGTGGAATCAGTTTGGGCGCGGCGTCTGTGGTCACGCGCGTTTGGCTCACTGCCACTTCCGCTTCGTCCAGCACCTCTATGTCGACCTGCGTGCCGTTCGGCGCGTACAGGCTCCATGCGTTGCCCTCGAACACGCTGCGCCGCCCGCCGACCACTGGGTATTCCTCCCCGTTGACCCGCAGACGACACCTGCCCGAAAGAAAAACCAGCACCGCTTCACAGCCTTCCGTGTTCCAGGCAAAGGTATCGCCTGCTTTCCCCTTGAAGACGCCGAGTTCGATATACTGCATCTCGCCCTTCTCCACGAGCGAGTTGTAGCCGTACTGCAAGGTAACGTGTTTGATCATCAGCCTTTCCTCTCACCCAAGCGCATTCGCCGTTCGTTAAGGTTCCCTTTCTCGGACGGTAGCACTACTCTGTTGATTCGAGCAGGTCGAGGGGATTCCTGCCCTTTCTTCCAGCGCACAGCCAGCGGGGTCGGTGGAGCGTTCCTGTACGGCTGAACCCCCACTTTCGCCCACGAAAAACCCTACGCGTCACTGTTGCTGGATGATGGGTTTCGCGGGCTTTTCTAATGCACGCTTCACCGCGTCTTCCAGCAGCTTCTCGCGGTTGCGAGGGTCATAACCATCCACGCGCAGGGCGATTACACCATCTTTGTCTATCACCACCAGCGTCGGCAAGGTGCGAGGCTGGTAAGATTGCTTTGCCTCTCCACTGGTATCTACCGCGATGGCGTAAGTGACCCCCGCTTCTTTCGCCAACTGCACGACACGGTTATAATCGTCAACGTCTACTGCTACTCCAATGACGGTCACACCCTGACCTTTATATCGACGGTGAAACTCTTCCAACTTCGGCATGGCATCGCGGCAAGGGACGCATGAGGTCGACCAGAAATCGAGCACCAGCACATCCCCGCGATAGGAGGAGAGGGAGCGTTGATCACCCCCTTCCGTAAATCTCAATACCACATCCGGCGCGGTTTGTCCTGCAACAGGGGCACTGGGCTGGAAGGCGTAGAAGATGAGGACAACCACCACTGCCCCAAGCACATATGGAATCGCTCGGCGCATCGTCCACCCCCATGCAAACAGTGTCATCCGCTGGATTCTTACGTTGAGAAGGTTCGATAGATGTTCCCGAAGCACCTTTTGCATCGCGAGAAGGAGCAAGGGCTTCATCCTGCGAAAAACGGAACCGGATTGCGTCCACAACATTTTCAGGACGGGTGACGCGAGATGAGGCGAGAATGCGGTTGTTCCGGGCATTGTGGCGGCGAGTTGAACCGACGCGAGTTCCTGCAAATCATGCTGGCAGGGGCAATGGGCACGGTACTCATGCGCGACCTTCATGCTTCTCATCAGGAAGAAAAGCCTGAGGTGTGGCAGGTCGCTCGTAGCCATTTGCCGTCCCTGCCTCCGATACGTGCCTATCCCGCGCAGACGCCGCGCACCTATCGCGGGCAGAATCTGGAGTATGTGCTGATGCCCATCGGCGGTATCGGCACGGGCACGGTGTGGCTGAACGGGCAGGGTAAGCTATCAGTGTGGCAGATATTCAACAACGACACAGAAGAGTCTCTGCCGCATGTGCATTTTGCCCTGCGGTTGGACGGGGATCTGTATCTGCTACAAACCTCTGCGGAAGAGGACGTGCCCACGCTTCCTGTCATCGCTTTTGAGGGCGGGTATCCCATCGCCCGCCTGCGTTACGACACGCGCCGCCTGCCAGTGGATGTAGTGCTGGAGGCGTTTAACCCATTTATCCCGTTAGATGCTTTCCACTCTGCGCTCCCGTGCGCGGTTTTCCGCTGGACGGTGCGCAACCGAAGCAACCGTCCTGTAGACCTGTCCTTGCTGTTCACGCTGCCGCAGTCCGCTGAGCGAGACAACGCGCTGGACGCGACGCCAGGCTACTCGCGCTCTGTGACATCCGTGCCGCTTCGCCGTCCGGGCGCACAGGCGATTTACGACCAGCAAACGGGCAGGGATGTGACTCCCGTGCCCTTGTATTACTTGAGTCATCTCACCGTGCCCAGTGACCTGCCCGGTGGATGGCAGCAGCCCGAAAACTGGCGACAGATTATCGAGGCGTACCAGACGCTGGAGGCAGGCGGTGTGGTGCTGATTACTTCGCCGCGCGCCAGCTTCTGGGGCGACCTGGTGCCCCCGTGGGAGGTGTTCGAGGACTTCGAGAAGGATAGTTACGAGGGCTGGACGGTAGAGGGAGAGGCGTTTGGCACCAAGCCCCATTCGGGCACGACGCCTGGGCAGCAACCGGTGAGTGGCTTCATCGGTCAGGGGCTGGTCAACACCTATCTGCCCAACGACGTCCCGAAAGGCAGGCTGACTTCGCGTCCTTTCCAAATCCAGAAGCGGTTCATCGGCTTTCTCATCGGTGGTGGTAACCATCCAGGCGAGACGTGCATCAACCTGCTGGTGGATGGCAAGGTGGTGCGCACCGCCACGGGGCGCAACGCCGAGCGTCTCGAGCCTGCGGAATGGGACGTCTCCGACCTGATAGGCAAGCAAGCACAGATACAGATAGTGGACAACCACGCGGGCGGCTGGGGGCATATCAACATCGACCACATCGTGTTTGCGGATGAATCGCCCGTGGCGATGTTCTCCCTGATTGCCGCGCTGCCGCAGATGCGACAGGCTCTTGCCCTGCGTGCCACCAACATGCGCGACCTGCCATCGCCGCCGCGTTATCAACGACCGGAGTGGACAGCGCTCGGCAAGCAGATGTTTCCGAATCTCAACATCGAAGAATGGGAAATCGGCCCCTGTTTGCGACTGGAGGGGTTCGAGCCAGGCGACTGGCAGGTACTGGCGCAGTGGTCGGATGGCACGCCCCTGTTGCTGATGCGTCGTCACGGAAACGGTACGGTCGTGTTATCGCTGGGGGGGCATCTGCCCGAGTGGACCCGATCGTGGACGCAAGAGCTGTTCTTCGGGGTACTGGGCATACAGGGGCGAGACGACCTGTATCTAACCGAGTGGCATCCTCGTGCAGGCAACGTGTGTGTGAAAACCGATCAGCCCGACACCCGTTTCCATCGCTGGAGCGCCCTGAAAGATTTAAGCACGGGTGGTTCTGCGCAGGGAGTGCATGGAGCCATCGAAGCCCCGCTGCGTTTGGCACCCGGCGAGCAGCGCATCGTGCATTTCGTGATGGGCTGGAGCTATCCGCATGTGGAGCGGTTCCGCCGACGCGGCAACCTGTACTACCGCTGGTTCCGAACAGGGCAACAGGCAGTAGACTACGTACTCCAGCACCTGCCGCAGCTGTGGGGCTGGACGCAACTGTATCATCAGACCATGTACCAGTCTAACCTGCCGCCGCTGATGCTGGACGCCATCACGTCGCAGGCGGTCATCCTGCGCAGCCCGACCTGCTTCTGGTCAGACAACGGCTATTTCGCGGGCTACGAGGGCAGCTACGCCTGCTGTCCGCTCAACTGCACGCACGTCTGGAACTACGCACAGACGCACGCCCGCCTCTTCCCCGAAATTGGGCGCAACATGCGTGAGAGCGACCTGCTTGTGTTCCTGCATCCCGATGGCGAGACCTCGCACCGACAACACTGGCAGCACGAGGCGTTCATCGACGGGCAGTGCGCCACCATCTGCGCGGCGTATCGCGAACATCTGACCGCACCCGACGATGCCTTCCTCAAGAAGATATGGAGCCGCGCCAAGCTGGCGACCGAGTGGCTGATTCGCAAGATCGATCCCGACGAGGACGGCGTGCCTTCGGGAATACAGTGGAACACCTATGACTGCGCGGTATCGGGAGCCACCACCTTCATCGGCTCGCAGTATCTGTGCGCGCTGGCGGCAGCGGAGCAGATGGCTCTGCGCATGGGTGACCAGTCGGCGGCGCAGCGGTATCGGCGCATTCGGCTGGCAGGCTCGCGCAACCAGCACGCCCAGTTGTGGAACGGCGAGTATTACATTCAAAAGCCGGGCACGCCTGCTGCCCACGACTACAATACCGGCTGCCACAGCGACCAGCTGCTGGGACAGTGGTGGGCACATCAGCTTGGGCTCGGCTATCTGTACCCGCGTGAGGCGGTGCGTCGGGCATTGCAGTCCATCTACCGTTATAACTTCCGATACAACATGATAGGACATCTGCAGTTCCCCCGCCGCTACCTGCTGGACAACGAGGCGGGGCTGCTGATGTGTACATGGCCGCGCGGCGGACGCCCTGACCCCTTCATCGGTTATGCCGATGAGGTGTGGACGGGCATCGAGTACGCGGTAGCCGGGCTGATGCTATGGGAAGGGATGGTCGAGGAAGCGGTGCATCTGGTGAACACCACCCGCAGCCGATACGATGGGCGTCGGCGCGACGGCGTCAATTCGGGACCGGGCGGCAACCCCTTCAACGAGCTGGAGTGCGGCAAGTTCTACGCCCGCGCGATGAGCTCGTTCGGGCTATTGCTGGCGGCTCAGGGGTTGATTCTGGACACTCCCGCTGGCGTACTCGGCTTTGCCCCGCGCTGGCAGCCGCAAGATCACCGCTCCTTCTTCATCACGGGAACGGGCTGGGGGCTGTTTGCGCAGAAGCGTACCCAAAACGAGCAACGCGAGGAGATAGACCTGCGCTATGGCTCTCTGCGGCTGCGCGAGATGGTGTTCCAGGTACCGCAAGGTGTCACCCTGCGCTCCACCAGCGTGCGCATTAGTGGGCGAGTGGCGCAGGTCTCCGCGCGAACAGAGGGTAATCAGGTCGTTCTCCGCTTTGCGCACGAGCAGAATCTGCAATCTCCAGCGCAGGTAACCGTTCTGTTACGCTGGTAGCCACGCTCTCAATGCGTGGCCACCGCCTGACCTGCCAGCGGCTCCAGCATGAGCATCTCGGTCTCATCGTCGTAAGCGATGAGCTCACCGTATCGCCCCCACTCGATAATGGTGTTCAGCTGCTTCTCTGCCTCTGCCGGTGGCAGTTCCAGCTCCAGAGCGAGGCGCACCACATCGCGCTTCAGGCTCTGGTTTTCGGCAATCTGTAGCATGTTGATGAGCCACTGGAAAATGGGTAGCCTCCGAATCCGCGTGGAGAATATCTCCTTGCGGGTGAGAATGCTTGCCTCGCTGAAGGTCTCGCCCAGCGGAGTGAGCATCACGTCACCCTGCCCAACGCGCACGAACCCCAGCAGCTCCGCCGTATCGATCAGGCGCAGCACCAGGTCGGAGTCCGCACCGAAGTCTTCGGTAAGCTGATAAATGTCGTAGGTAGGCTCTGAAGATTCGGCAAGGTGCTCCAGCAAGCCCACCAGGTCGCTAATCTGGATTTGGGGCAACCATCGGGTCACGCCGGGCTTGCCGGGCGCGGTTCCCATCTCCACCGGCTCAGGTTGCGTCTGTCCAGCCAAGATGGCGTAAATGTGGTCGATGAGTTTCAGGAACTGTGGCGACTTGCGGTGCCGGGGATGCGGCAGGTCGACGTTTACCTCGGCGATGATGCGTCCGGGTGACGTGCCCATGATGACCAGGCGGTCTGCCATCTCCGCCGCTTCCTCGATATTGTGCGTGACCATCAGGATGGTCTTGGTAGGGATTTTACCATCCAGCCAAAGCTCCAAGAGTTCGCCACGCAACGCTTCCGAGCTGAGTACATCCAGCGCGGAAAACGGCTCGTCCAGACACAGCAGCTCCGGCTCCACCGCCATGGCGCGGGCGAATCCCACCTTCTGGCGCATCCCGCCCGACAGCTCGCGCGGATAGGCGTTCTCGAAACCGTCCAGTCCCACCCGGTCGAGCAGGTCCAGAGCGCGCGCGGTGCGGAGTTTGGGCGGCACTCCCCGTGCCTTCAGGGCGACCTCCACGTTCTCCTGCACCGACAGCCATGGGAACAGCGCAAAAGTCTGAAAGACGATACTGGCGTGCGGGTTGACACCCCGCAGCTCCTGCCCGCGATAGCGAACGACGCCCTCCGTGGGGCGTTGCAGACCCGTAATCAAGCGCAACAGCGTGCTCTTACCACAACCAGATGGACCCAGCAAGCAAACGAACTCTCCCTCGTTAATGCTCAGGTTGATGTCCTGCACCGCATAAAAGCGCTTTCTGCCGGTGGCGTACACCTGGCTAACATGCTCCAGTTCCACCAATGTCTGCCCATTGTTCATTTTCTCACTCCATCCTGTAGCGTGATGCGGCAATCCGGTACAAACGTCTCCAGAGCAAACGGTTCACGAGTACGACCGTCACAATCATAGTGAGCGTCGATGCCAGCAGCATGGGGAAATCGCCTTCAGCGGTGCTGACAGCAATCAGGTCTCCCAGTCCCGTGACGCGCAGGGTGCGTCCACCAAACTCCACGTATTCCGCCACGATGCTGGCGTTCCATGCGCCGCCGCTGGCGGTAATCGCGCCAGTAATCAGATACGGAAACAGCGCGGGCAATATCAGCACGCGCCACTTCTGCCAGCGGTTCATGCCCAGCAGGGTAACGGTAAAACGCAACTCCTGCGGGATGGACATAGTACCCGCAATCACGTTAAAGAGAAGATACCACTGTGTGCCCGTCAGCATCAAAAGCACCGCCGCCATGTTCAGCCCGCCGGGCAGGTTGAGCAGCATCAGCACGAAGACGGGGAACAGCGCGGTGGCAGGGATGGACGCGGCAATCTGTACCAGTGGCTGCAACCACGCAGCCAGTCGCGCGTTCATGCCGATATACACTCCTAGCGGCACCGTCCAGCCAAAGGCAATAGCCAGCGACACAGCCACCCGCAGCGCGGTCATGAAAACGCCCTGCAAAATAGCCAGCCATTGTAACAGCTGCACCTGAATCAGCAGATGCAGAGCACGCAGCGTCCCGTAAGCAACCAGCAGCAATATCACCAGAAAGAAGAGCCTCCAGGCAACATCCTGACGTTGTGGGTGATCGGACACACGTTCGGGCTGGAAGGGCCATACTCGCAAGGTCCATGCGTCCACCCGTTCCCCGATCCGTTCCCAGACAGCCGATACCCGCTCCGACAGCCTGGAGGTGCGTAGCATGTCGTAAAACCACGAGCTGGCGTGCGTCTCCTGTTCGACCATCTCCAGTTTGAACTTTTCGCTCCACGCCACCAGCGGTCGCCATACCAGCTGGTCCAGCAGCACAATCACCAGCACCAGCG
>JAPWUZ010000089.1 GCA_028275265.1 Armatimonadota bacterium
TGCTCGTATTCGTGGATGAAATTCACCATAAACCAGTCCCACTCGCGCGTACCGCCTTCATTGATAATCTCATACAGCACATTGTCGAACTCATTCACCGTGTCGATGACGTGACGGACGTACTCAAGCTGTATTTCCCGCACCATTCGAAGCTGCCGATGTTGCTGAAGTGTTACCGTCTCCTTGCCCGTACCGTCTCCGTCGATATCGCCGTCGACGCCGTTGCAATTGTTGCCGCGTCGGAAGGGGTGTCTTTTCCACTCGTCGGGTACGGACACGTTGCCACCGACGAACAGCATCACCGATACATAGATGTCGCGCTGTCGGGCGAGCTGTACCCGTTCACGCAGGCGACGGAAGTATGCGGCATCAAACTGGGATAGGTCAAAACGGGGCTTGCCGTCGCTGGCATTGCTCGGTCCCGTGCGTCGCCAGGGGTGCGGGGTAATATAGGGGAATATCCACGCTCCTGTTGATTGCCACGACCAGAGGCGAATGAAGTTGTGATGGTGCCGAACCAGAAAATCGAGGTACGCGCCAAAATCAAACGGTTTGGGCGGATCCCCAGTCCCCATATCCTGAAGGTTCATCCATGTGTGGGAACCGGTCAAGTAGATTGCTCGTCCGCGTGCATCGGCAAAATAGCGCGGGTTGCGCGGATGAGGACGCAATGGACCCATCGTTGTGCTGTGGTCTGCAAGCATCTCTTTTCTCTAATCGCTCCGTCGTCGGATGTATCCGCATGAATAGACGATTGCAGGACACAGGGTGTTACAGCCACATGTGCTGAGACGGTCTGTGTGTGGGCACTGGATACCTGCGGCAATCGCTCGTTGGGGTACACAGTGAGGCGGCCTATAAAGCCTCCCTGACCCGACTTGACAGCGGGGGCAGAAACATGTTACTATAAAATGGCAGGGCGCCCTCGTAGCTCAGTGGACAGAGCGCCTCCGTCCTAAGGAGGGCGTCGGGGGTTCGAATCCCTCCGAGGGCGCCAGTCACACTACATCTGGTGCAGTTTGCCCTCAGAAGCCTCTACAGATTGTGCCCTTCGCCCAAACACACACAGGAGGACACAGACATGCCGAACGCCTCAAACCGAAAAGCGCAGAACGCCTCTCACCCCATCTACATCGCCTATGAACTGTGGCTCCAGCAGGTCTACGCCAAAGGGTGTAGCCCCAAAACCCTCAGCACCTACAGGGAACTGGTCGAGCCTTTCGTGCTGCACCTGTGTCGGCACGCGCCTGACATGGACAGCGTGACGCCCCTGCACGTGATGGAATACCTCCGTCAACGGCGGGCACGCGGGCTGTCTTCCCACACAGTGCATAGCGATTACCAGAAGGCAAGGGTGTTCTGGAACTGGTGTCTGCGCATGGAGCTGACCACCAACAACCCCTTTGCCAAAGTGCCCACGCCCAAGCGCGAACAGGTGCTGAAACCTGCCCTGACGCCGGAACAGGTGGAAGCCTTGCTGCGGGCGTGTGAAGGCAAGGAGTGGCATCGGCTACGGGACAGGGCACTGATTCTGCTGCTGTTGGACACAGGTCTGCGCATCCACGAGGCACTGAACCTGCGCGTGTGTGACGTGATTCAGGAGACGCTGCTGGTGAAGGGCAAGGGCGGGAAGCACCGCCTTGTGCCTCTGAGCGCAGAGGTGAGGCTTGCCCTACAGCGTTACCTGAAGGCGTGTCCGTTCAAGCCCAAGTCCGAGCAACCCTTGTGGTATGGCGAATACGGCGCGTTGACCTTAGAGGGCATCGAGGTGGTGGTGCGCAAAATCGGCAAGCGGGCAGGCTTGCGCTTGGGCGCACACCAGTTGCGCAGAACCTTTGCCACGTGGAGCCTGCGCAGTGGCATCGACCTGCACCGCCTGCAGATGTTAATGGGACACAGCGACCTGCGTACCACCCAGCAGTACCTCGCGCTGTTGGAGGAAGACCTGAAGCAGGCACATGAGCAACACTCGCCGCTGAATCTGCTAAGGACGGGACGCCGTTCGCAGACGGGCTGATGGAGAGGGAGGGCGCGTGGGCGTGCGCCCACGCGCCCCGTGAATCGAGTGAAACAAAGATGAGTGTGATTGCGTCTATACCTGTGAAGTGTGTCGGTAGGTGGGCGCACACCTCGCAAGTGACCAGTGCCTGCCCCACTGGTCAGCCGACACACTCCGCCAAACACCTGGGCAGGAGGTGAATGATGTACTCAGTGACCATCAGTCCACTTCAAGACATCTTCGCGGGAATTCTCTCCGACGTGTCTAACCTGTTCCCCCTTGATGCGTGTCAAGAGGTCGAAAGTCTTTTATGGCAACTTTTGGAGAGGCAAGCATGCGATGCGTGCCGGGTGATGGCGCATGCGTATATGTTGGCACGTCAGGACCGTGTTCCCATGCCTGCAGACGCCAAACGGTTTCTTGACTCATATGTTCAGATGGGTGACTCGCGGGAAGCGACGGCGCAAGCGTTTCGGTTGTTTCTCCGTAACTGCCAACAGCTGGCGTCGTCGTGGAAGTATGCAGTAGAAAGGGCAGAACTACCCACACCTGTAACACACATGTTGTCAACCATGCTTGAGGCAACGGTGATGACTCCAGCAAGTTGGAGAGCCCAGAGTTACGGAGAACTCATCCTGCAGGTGATTTTCCTCTGGCGTGCGACTGCATCCTGTGTGCGTGAGGCAGGTGAGTTACTCCACGCAGCAGGGTTGCGCGTGTTTGGACACGCCGCTGAGCTTGTGTGTGCAATACCACACTACGACGGCAATTACTACGCAGCCCTAGCGGAGATTCTGCTCAACCCACAGGGCACAGACTTACACAGTCTGAGAAAGCAGTTTCGCGAGGCGTTGAACCGTGAACGCCGTCTTGACCGCAACCCCGGCGGAACCGGGAGAAAGCGGGAGCGAGAGATGGCGGACACAGAGCTTCTCCTCAGCGAAGATGACCGCCTGCCCTCAGAGCGTCTGGTGACCGCAGAGGACCCGCTCCGACATGTGTGCAGACAGGAGACGTTCGAGCAAATCCAAAGGATGGTAACCCCGCGCGAGTGGCAGGTCACGGAGCTGCACCTTCTTCACGGCTACACTTTCAAAGAGATTGCGGAGATGCTTGGTATGACCACGTCCTCTGCAAGCACCATGTATTACCGTTTCTGTGCGAAAGTGGGTGCTGACCCAAACAGGTTAAAAGAGTTTTTTTCCGAGACCTCGTAAAAATCGCCCAACCGTGTCGTAAAAACGGGCATTCTCGCGGGCTTCCTATATGGAGGTGCAACGAGGATGCTCGGCTTCTATTTCACACGCTACGGGCTTCGCGAGAACCTGCCCTTATTCGCCAGCAATCACCCTGAACTGGTGACGGCGGTGCTGACTGCCTGCATAGAACATCTGGAACGGCTGAGGCAGGAAGCAAGTGACCCGTCAAAGGCAGAGCGGTTCCGCCGACTGCTGGACACCTTGCTCGAGGAGAACCCCGATGCTGCGGAGTGATGTCATCCCCTCTGCCCTGCGTCGGTTGCCTCAGTGGGTTCTCTGGCGTCTGGTGGAGCGTGAGGGTAAACCGACCAAAGTGCCCTTCACCCCTGCAGGCACGCCTGCCAGTGTGTCTGACCCCAACACATGGACGGACTTTCAGACAGCCCTGCAGGCTTATGAGCAGGGCAGGTTTGACGGCATCGGCTTCGTGCTCACCCCAGAGGCGGGCATCGTGTGTGTGGACATTGACCATGCCAAGAACGGCACAGACTGGACGCCCGAAGCGATGGCGATGGTGGGTGCCCTCAACAGCTACACCGAAGTGTCTCCGTCAGGAAAGGGACTGCACATCTGGTGCTACGGGCATCTGCCTGCTGGACGCCGACGCAAGAACGGTGTGGAGATGTATGACAGTGGGCGGTTCATCACGGTAACAGGCGACCACCTGCCCAACACCCCCGGCGACCTGCAGGAGCGCACCGCCGAATTGGCAGAACTGCACCGCCGAATCTTTGGCGAGACCACCTCGCTGAAGGTAACCGCGTCCGTAGACCTTAGCGATGCGGAGTTGATTCAGCGTGCGATGGACGCGAAGGACGGCGCGAAGTTTCGTGCGCTGTGGAACGGCGACACCACAGGTTACCCTTCCGAAAGCGAAGCAGTACTTGCGCTATGTCGCATTTTTGCGTTCTGGACTGGCGGCGATGCGGAACGCATTGAACGGCTGGTTTCACAATCCGCTTTGGGGCAGCGTGAGAAATGGCGGACACGGGCGGATTACCGCCAGCGCACCATCCAGAAGGCCCTGCAGAGTTTGCGCGAAACTTATAACGGCAACGGGCTTGCCAACGGGCACACCACCACCAGCACCAGCACCCCCACCAGTAGCGCGAACCGACCTGCTGATGTGGTGGAGCCAGAGAAGATTTACCGCCATTACATGCATTTGGCAGACCTGCTGCGCAATTGCTACAGGTGGTGTCCAGAGTGGAAGACTTGGCTAACATGGACAGGGCGCGTGTGGGAGCGCGTGTCCAAAGAGGAAGTCGTAACGCACGCCGTGGAGATTCTGCGCGATTATTACACCCAACGGCTTCAGAATACGAGCAGAGAGGAAGCAGAAAAATGGGCGAAACGGCTGAACGACGTCTATAGCACAAAACACGTGGGGGATGCGATTGACTTACTGAGCGGGCATCCCGATTTCGTAACCCGTGCGGACCGCTTCGACGCTGACCCGTTTACACTCAACACCCCTGCGGGCATCGTGGACTTGCGCACTGGGCAGGTTCGCCAGCACGACCCTGATGCTTTGTGTACGCGAATGACACACGGTTCCCCTGAACCACAGGCACGGGCTGAACGATGGGAGCGGTTCCTGCGAGAGATTTTCGCCGGCGATGTTGAGTTAATCGCATACGTGCAGAAAGTATGCGCCTCAGCGATGCTGGGCTACAACCGTGAACAGGTGTTGTACATCCTGTACGGCACTGGCGCAAATGGGAAATCTGTCTTCTTGAACACGCTTCTCTGGGTGCTGGGCGATTACGCTGGAAACATACCCCGCGATGCTTTGCTGGTGCAGTCCCAAGCGCATGATGCCAGACGAACCGCCTACGTCTCACTGGTAGGCGTGCGTTTTGCCGTGCTGGATGAGCTGGAGGACAGGAGCCGACTTTCCAGCACGGCTTTGAAAGACCTGACCAGCAATAACCCCCAAGCTGCGCGTGCCCTTTACGAAAACTACAGGCAGATTCAGCTGGGATGCACCCCGTTTGTGGGCACGAATGCCAAGCCCGAAGTGACTGAGCATTCTCTCGGCACGTGGCGGAGACTGAGGCTGATTCCTTTTGTGGTCACCATACCACCAGAACAACGAGACGCAGAGTTGGAGAGCAAACTGCGTGCCGAAGCCGCCGGCATTATGCAGTGGTTGCTAGAAGGACTGCGAGCCTATTGGCGCGAGGGACTGGTGGAACCTGCAGCTGTTGCGCAGGCAACACAAGAGTACCGTTCGGAAGAGGACGCCCTTGCCGAATGGCTTGCTGAACGCACGGAAAGCCATCCCAAAGCCGTCACCCCCGCAAAGGATTTATGGGAAGATTACAAGCGATGGACTGAGGATCACGGCATAGCCGACACCGAGCGGCTAGGGGAGCAAGCATTTGCAAGGCAGTTGACTGCCCACGGTTACCCTCAAACTTTAGTGCGCGTCGGGGGACGTCCACGCAAAGTAAGACGAGGCATCCGACTGCGTGCTGCGCCTCTGCCTACACAGGATGAGGGAGGTGTAACCGAATGTAACCCAATTCCGCAGTTTTCGGAAAACTCCCTACGCGAATCAGATTCCAGGGAAGTTTTCCAAAATGCAGGGAATTCGGTTACATCTGGTTACACTTGCGTAAGCGAGACCCCCCAAAACTGTGTAAGCGAGACCAGCACCACACCGCCGATTGAAGCCGTGCTTGCTGGTGGCAACCGCATGACTCGGCTAGAGCTATACCGCGCTACCGGCTTGCCCCCAAGCGTGTTCAAAGAAGCGTTTGAACACATGGTAACCACCGGGCAGCTGGTTGATGACAGAGGCGATTACCTGCTACCCGCCCATAAAGCTACCAGTGCAAACGAGAACACAGAACAGTGCCCCAACACAACCCCAGTGGGCTATGCCATTCGTGCCATTGAGGCTGTGTTGGCGAGCGGTAAGCGAATGCGCAAACACGAACTGCAACGTGCAACCGGCTTGCCCCCAAGCGTGCTTGAAGAAGCACTCCAGCACATGCTTAATACGGGCGAGCTGATTGCCGAAGCGGGTTTGTACCAACTGCAGGAGGCGATGGACGATGGGTGAGCCACGACTGACGTGGGGCGAACTGGTCAAACGGGAACCCCGACTGCGAAGCCTGTACTGCTTCGCGCGGGACCTGGTGAAGCCTGAAGGTAAACCGTTCTGCGCCAACGCCGTGTGGGATGCCGTGTTCGAACCCCAGTTCGAGCAGTTGGTGGGTTGGTTCGCACAGGTGCAAGACGGGGTGGTCAACACGCAAGAGGCGTACGACCTCGCCTTTGAACGAATCTACGAGGCACTACCCGACTGTGACCACGACGGCATGTGCTGGACGGTGAGAGGTGCGCTGTGATGGGTGTTCACCTGCTGCTGTTCTGTGACGGCAGTGTTCGTGGCAACCCCGGTCCCGCAGGCATCGGCGTGGTGGTGGCTGATGAGAACGGTATGCCCCTGAAGCGGTTCGGGGAGCAGTTACCACCCTGCACCAACAACGAGGCGGAATACCATGCCCTCGTGAGAGGCTTGCGCGAGTGTCTCCGTATGGGTGCTTCCCATGTGGAGGTCTACATGGACAGCGACTTAGTGCGCCTGCAGGTGCTGGGGGATTACCAGGTCAATGCGCCTCACCTGCAGGCACTGTGTGAGCAAGCACGGCAGTTGCTACAGCGGTTCTCCGCTTGGCGACTGGAACGCATTGAGAGCGAGCGCAACCTTGCGCATACCTACGCCAACATCGCCAGCACGCAGAACAGGCTACGACCGCACGCTGTAAGGCGTGAGGTTCACATAGACACCCAACACAACATCACAAAAGGAGGTTCAGAGACCATGAAACTCGTGGTAACAGCACAAGCACAGACCTTGCCCGAAGACGTGTATGTGGTGGCACTGCTTGCGGTCGAGGCGCAAAACGGAGCCTACGGTGAGCAGTTGGTGTGGCAGTTGCAGGTGGCAGAAGGTGAGTATGAGGGAGCCACCCTGAAGGCATGGACGAACGCCAGCACCGCCGTCAACAGCAAAGCCGTCAAGTGGGCATCGGCGTTTGCAGGACGCCCCTTCCGTCAGGGCGAGGAGATTGACTTGCTGGCACTGGTGGGCAAGCGGGCGCGGGCAGTGGTGAACCAGAAGCAAGCCACGAACGGCAACATCTATGCGCGTGTCACCGACATCCTGCCCCTGCCCCAGAAGCGGGTGCAGGCACAGGTGGCGCCCCGACCTGCCCCGACGCAGGTGAGGGTGAAGGATGGCATGGTGGCAGTGCCCGCCACGTCGCAGGGCTTCTACGAAGACGAATATGACCCAGAAGACCCGTTTGCGGATGCTGAGTAGTGAGGGCGGGCGGGCGTGGCCCCCCCCCCCCCACGACGAGAAAGGAGCGACAGACCCATGATGCGAGTTAGACACACCGAACGTCGTTTCCTTTACACCGCTGACGGCAGGCACAGCGGTTGCGTGTTGGAAGACGGGTTTCTCAAGCGCAGGGCGAGCGCACAGCGTCACCAGTTGCGCTACCCTCCAGCATGGGCGTTTGAGGAGAACATCCTGCGGGAAGCGGAACGGCAGGGCGTGACACTGGTGCAGGTGGTGGACACCGACACAGGGCAGACCTACACCGCCCCCCTGAGCAGGTTCTGGACGCATGGTGTGCGCGTGGAACGTGGCTACGGCGTGCAGGTGGCACTGCCCCTGAATCAGTGGCATAGAGAAGACCCTGTGCAGGCGAGACTGTTCTAAGGGAGGTGACACATGGAGCGAACGAGTGACCTTTTGCGCGATGCCCTGCACCTGCTGACAGAGGCGGACTTTGCGCCAGCAGAACGGGCGGGTGCATTGCGAGCAGAGGCATACCATCGCCTGACCGAAGCCCTTAGGGACCTGGCATACATCGAGCAGGCGTTACACCGCCTGTGCGATGCGGAGGCGCAGCATGAGACCGAGTGATGACCAGGTAGCGGATGCCCTGCGGTGCATTCGGGAACGTCACCGCACGGAGCGAATGAACGGGATGGTGCTTCGCCTGTTGTTGGGCATGATGGCGGTGTCGTGGCTGGCGGTGCTGTTGCATTCGCTATGGCAGGCGTTGAGGCGATGATTCTGCGTGAGAAGGACTTCCTGCAGGCGGTGAGGGACTACGCGCGGTTAATGGGTTGGGCAGACTACCACACGTGGCAGAGTGTTCACTCGCCTGCAGGGTTTCCTGACCTGGTGCTGGTGCGACCGCCCCGCATTGTGTTTGCGGAGTTGAAGGTGGGACGCAACCGCCCTACGCCCGCCCAGCAGGAGTGGCTGAATCTTCTCAGAGGCTGTCCTAGCGTTGAGGTATACCTGTGGACGCCAGAGGACTGGACGGAGATTGAGCGGGTGTTACGGCGCGAGGGCTTCGGGTAAGGACTGGGACAGGGTGAGAATGCCCTCGCCCTCGCGCCTTATTGGTGTTCAGTCTGCGCGTCCAAACTCACAGTGCGCAGGCGGTTCTACTTGGCAAGAGCGCGTTTGTATTCTATGAGGCAGTAGCGCGTTTTCCAGCTGAGCCACCGCCTGAGGGTAAGGCGTCCATCCCACCGTACCCACGCCTGCCAGAGGGCGATTCGCAGTTCCTGCACGACGTCCTCATAGTCTGCGCCCATGTCCAGCAGGGTTTGAATCATTGGTTGGTAGATGCGCAGGTAGTGTTCCAACACAGCCTCCGCCGTGTGTGGGTTGTAGTGGGTTTGCTTCAGTAGGTCGTTGAGGGAGCCGTCCATCGTGTATACCTCGTTACTGATGAGACAAAATGAAACACATGTGTTTCATCTTTTGGGTGTGGTTTTGTTGAAATTGTCCTCATTTTGTAGGCATCACGTTTGCCTGAGTTGCTGTCGCAGCAGGTTCAGGCTCAGGTTGCACAGGTTTTTGACCTGCTCTGTGGGCATGTCCAGCACCAGGG
>JAPWUZ010000090.1 GCA_028275265.1 Armatimonadota bacterium
GGGGGCTGAAAGGCTCATCCGCCCATTCGGCGGGGTCGGCGTGCCATACGGCGCGCAGGAAGTGCGCGATATGCTTGCGAGTGCCCCATATCGCCAGCATCGCCACGCCCATGTAGCCGCCGAAGCACTGTTCGTTGATATAAGGAAAGTTCGGGCGGTCATACGACCAGCCGAAGTACGCGCTGAGGATGCGTTGCGCCTTGAAAAAGAAGTAAAAGAACCAGCTGGAGAAGAGCAGGTCGGCGGGCATCAGGAACCCCAGTCCGATGGCAAACGGATAGAAGGAGATGGGGGTCCAGCCGATGGCGTTCCAGGGCGGCGTGGTGAACATCGGGCTGATGTCCTGCATCTTCACGGGAATGTAGGGCAGATAGGGATACAGCACGTGCAATCCGTTCAGGATGCAGATGCCGCCAGAGAGGGCGAACCCCGCCCACAGCAGGGGCTGCCGGAAGAAGCGAACGGGGTCGTCCGTCATCTCCAGCGGGAGCAGGATGATGGGATAGCTGAGCTTCTCGTGCTGTGTCCACTGTTTGCGCACCAGCACGTTCAGGCACAACATCACCCACAGGAGCACCAGTATAAACAGCCCCCACGCCGCGAGGGGAACCAGCCATGCCCGCAGCCGCCACCACGTGTAGGGGGCGGTCATGCCGGTGTACCAGCCGGTCAGTGCCTCCTTGTCGCGCACCACGAACCAGTCGGGCAGATACTGCATGAACAGCGTTTCCCAGCGGTTATAAGGTGTCGCATGGCGGGTGGGATGCCCCAGCATGGGTATCAGCACGTCCAGAAAGTCCACGCTGGTGAGGCTGGTGCCGATGGCAAGCATGGAATAGATAATGAGTATCTCCGCCTGCGATAGCACCCATTGCGGGCACCATCGCCTCGCCAGCAGATTGAACAGGATCAACACTACGGTGAAGCAGATGACGTTGGCGAATAGCGAGAACGTGGTAGGATAGGGACCCAGAGCCCACGTGTTCAACGCGGGGCCCCCGGAGGACATCTCCATCTGCACGAGCCAGAAAGCATTTATCGGCAGCAAAAGCAGTCCAACCAGGATGGCTCGCCAGGGGATATGCGTTTTCACATCATCTCCTCACCAGATAGCGTCGATCGTCCACCCTTCTATTCGTGCCAGCTGTGCGTTCCCCCCTTCGGCAAACAGGCGGGGCTGATAGCCTCCTGTTCCCTGCGGGTAGATGCGGCTGGTGAGGCAGGTGTGCCCGTTGGCATACACCTCCAGCACCGAGCGGTCGACAAACAGATGCAGACGCAGCGGCTCCTTCTCCTTCAGGGAGAACGGCGCAGCGCGTACGTCGCGCGTGACCTCCTCGTACCGACTGGATTGGGTGCGGTCGACCACCAGCTTTTGCTCGGCTTGCGAGAAGAAAACGGCGGTCATCTGCCCCTCATCGGCGACCTGATACAGGCGCACGCCGCACCGCGCCGCGTCCTGCGGGCGTATCTCCACCTGCAGTTCCCAGCGGTCGCCCGACAACTCCCGCAGCGCAATCTCTTCTCCAGAACGCAGTGTCTGCGCCGAGAGACTCACAGGGCCGCGGCGCAGCCGTCGCAGCTCCGGCACCGGTTCAAACAGCAGGCGTTTATCGCGCCCGAGCGTGACCCATCGCGGCAGGGACTGCACCCCTGCCCAGCCTGCTTCCGCGCTCATGCGCTCGCTGCGCGTCTCCCACAGCCAGCCGAACAGGATGCGCCGCCCCCGCGCATCGCGGAAGCCCTGTGGCGCATAGAAGCATCCGCCCAAATCCATCTCGCCGCGGTACTCGGGCTGGAATTGGTGCTTGCGGAACGTGCCCACGAAGTAAATCACTCGCCCCAGCGGCACCGGCGATGTCCACAACACCCACTTCCTGCCCAGCTGGAAGAGATTCGGGCACTCCCACATCTCGCCCGTCTCCTCCTTTTTGCCCACCAGCGCAGGCTCCAGATATTCCCAGCGGCGCAGGTCTCGCGAGCGATACAAAAAGATGGTTCCGCCCACGTCCTTGATACCTGAACCCACCACCGCGTACCACCAGTCGCGGCTGCGCCACACGTAGGGGTCACGGAAGCCCGTCACCTCCACACCGGGCGGCGGCGCGGCGATAACGGGGTTCTCCTGAGCCTTCGTCCACCGTACCATGTCCTTGCTGGTGGCGATACACTGCACCTCCGGATGCACCCCCGTGTAGACGGCGGTCGGGGTACCCCCATCGTCCACCATGCATCCCGTCCACACGCCGTCCTTGTCGTAGGGCTGGTCGGGGCGCAGGGCGATGGGCAGGTGCCTCCAGTTCACCAGATTGAGGCTGACCGCGTGTCCCCACACGATGTTTCGGGGCACTGCCGCCTCCGGGTTATGCTGATAGAACAGGTGATACTCCCCACGAAAGTGTATCAACCCGTTAGGGTCGTTCATCCACCCTTGGGGCGGCAGGAAGTGATATGCCGGTCGGTGCTCCGTGTAAGGGGTGTTTTGGGATGGATTCTGCATATCCGACATCTCCGTACCTCTGCAATCGCTTTTAGTGGAGTACTGCTTCCCGATGGTGAGGCAGAAGTCCTGCGGACAACCGGGCTACACCCGATGAAGAGGCACCCGGAAGGTCATAGCCAGCGATCAACTTGTTCTCCAGTTCTGAAGCGCACCCTCTCATGTGCCCCTCTCCCGAATCTTCGGGAGAGGAGAGTTGCGCCCCCTTCTCTCGCAGGGAAGGGGGCGGGGGGTTAGGCTGTCTTTTTCTTGCGAAGCTAACGCACTATCAGGTTGTAGGTGTGGTTGCTTCTTGCTTGCAAGGTGACGGTGCCGTCGCCGGTGGTCTCAAACGGCACCGGCCTGCCATTGTGGGTGACCAGTTCCACCCTCTGTCCCGCAGGGATACGGATACGGTAACTGCCGGCTGCAGCCATCCGCAACACGGCGCGGGTCAGTTTACCGTCCTTCCAGAAGATGTCCACCCGCACGTTTCCACGTGCCCGCAAGCCGTACACATGCCCTTCTTGCCATGCCCGTGGCAAAGCTGGCAGCAGATGGATCTCCCCCGTGTGGCTCTGCAACAGCATCTCGGCGATACCTGCCGCTCCACCGAAGTTGCCGTCGATCTGGAAGGGCGGGTGAGTATCGAACAGGTTGGGCAGGGTAGACTGCCTCAGCAGTGCCATCAGGTTCTCGTATGCTCTCTCGCCATCTTCCAGCCGCGCCCAGAAGTTGACCAGCCACGCGCGGCTCCAGCCGGTATGCCCACCGCCGTGTGCCAGACGCCTTTCCAGCGAAACGCGGGCTGCCCATGCCAGCTCTGGGGTACCCCGCGGGGTAATCTGATTGCCGGGGTGTAACCCGTACAGATGCGACATGTGCCGGTGCCCGGGCTCCGCTTCCTCAAAATCCTCTATCCACTCCTGCAGCTGTCCGTGTTTGCCAATCTGCATGGGTGCGAGACGGGCACGCGCCTCTTCGAGCCTCTGGCGCAAGTCTGCATCCACCCCCAGGATGCGGCTCGCCTCGATGCAGTTGGTGAACAGCTCGCGCAGTATCTGCATGTCCATCGCGGGAGCATAGCACAGGCTGACGGTCTGCCCATCGGCGGTCCGAAAGGCGTTTTCGGGAGAGATAGACGGTGCGGTTACCAGCCAGCCATGCTTCGGTTCGGGAACCAGGAACTGCAGGTAGAACTCCGCTGCCTCTTTCATGATGGGGTAAACGCGCTTCAGCACGTTTTTATCCAGCGAGAAAGCGTATCGTTCCCAGAGGTGCTGGCATAACCAGCCCGCTGCCGCAGGGAACTGCCCCCATTCCGGGCGTTCCCCGGGCGAGGTGAACCCCCACACGTTGGTCACCGTATGCACTACCCAGCCGCTCAAGCCGTAATGTATCCTTGCGGTTTTGCGCCCCGGCTCGCGCAGGCGGTCGATGAACTCTATCAACGGCTCCACACATTCGGGCAGCGCGCCGACCTCCGCAATCCAATAGTTCATCTGCAGGTTGATGTCGGTATGGTAGTCGCAGTTCCACGGCGTCTGGATGCCGTCCGCCCAGATACCCTGCAGGTTGGCGGGGAGCGCGCCGGGCTGGCTGCTGGCAATCAGCAAGTAGCGACCGAACTGAAAGTAAAGGGCAACGAGATGCGGGTCGGGTTCGCCGCGTTTCACCCGCTCCAGCCGCTCGTCGGTGGGCAGGCGCGATGCTTCTTCCCCGCCCAAACTCAGTCCTACCCGGTAAAACAGCCTCTGGTGCGCGTCGAGATGGGCATCTCTGAGGAGCCTATAATCCCTGCGCGCGGCGTCGCGCATCATCTTGTCCGTCAGCAACAGAGGCTCCTTGCCTTCGTAGGAGGTCGCCGCAGCAAGCAGAAGGATTACCGCGTCCGCTTCTCGCACGCGCAATACCTGTCCATCTGTGGTGACCTTGCCTCCCTCAGGGATGGCTCTGAGCTTCGCGGTATAACGCAGTCCGCCCATCAGCTCACCCGACAGTAGCAGCTCTGCGCGCCCGACGGCGCTTACCGTTCCGCGCTCGGGACGGCTGAGAGTGGCATCAAAGCTGAGAGACCCTCTCTGGCTACTCTCCAGCCGTATGACGAGTACCTTGTCCGTCAAACTGGCAAAGTGCTCGCGGGTATACCGGACGTTTCCCACGCGGTACTCCACCCGTACGACGCCTGTGGGCAGGCTCAGCTCGCGTCGGTAATTTTGCACATCGCGATGACCCTCAAAGCGCAGGCGCAGGTCGCCCAGCATCTGGTAACAGCCAAAGGGCACGTTCGCGCCATTGCCATGTCCCGACCCCGCCCCTCGACAGACGAACTTCTCCGCCGCCAGCTGCTGCGCCTCGGCGTATCTGCCCTCGAACAGCAGGCGTCGGATTTCGGGCAGGTAGCGCGGGGCATCGGGGTTATCCGCTTCTTGAGGCTGTCCGGACCACAGGCTCTTTTCGTTCAACTGGATGCGCTCTTCCTCGGTACCGCCGTAAATCATCGCGCCGAGCCTGCCGTTGCCTATCGGCAATGCGCGCACCCAGCCGGGCGAGTCTTGCCATGCGTTGGTGGTGGGTGCTTCTAAAGGCGCAGGTTCACGGTACCAGATTTTCCAGAGGTCTCTCTGAGAGGTCATCCTCATCCTGCTTTCACCTCCGAAGCATAATACAGGCTCACGGTACGTATCAGCGGCAGTGCTCGTGACCTCAGAATGTTCACCCTTACGCGCGTGGCGGTGACCGGTGCAAGCCTGTCCAGTTTCTTGTGTCCGATGGTAGTGCCTCGTTTGACCTCCTGCCAGCCTGCAGGCGTCCAGGCCTCGATGGAGTACTCCTCCACGTGTTGCCCTTCCGCGATGTACTCCTGAAGCATCACGATGTTGAAAGCAGTCGGCTGACGCAGGTCTATCTCGATCGAAACAGGCAGTTCGCTCGGCACCCAGTAGGTGTCGCCCTTACCGTCAACAACCGATGCGCCTCCGTGTCCGCGCTGTGCGCTGCTGGCGCGAACGGGCTTTCGCCGGGCAAGGTCGGTGGTGAAAATGCGGTTCAGTGCCTTGCGCCACTCGCGCAATCTCTGCACATCCGGGTCGGGCAGCAGTCCGCGTCTGTCGGGAGGCACATTCAGCAGTAACACACTGTTGCGCCCTACCGATTTGAAGTAGATATCCAGCAGGTGCTCCAGCGATTTGACCTTTGTATCTTCCTGTGCGTGGTAAAACCAGCCGGGGCGGATGGACACGTCGCACTCGGCGGGCCACCACACCTTGCCCGACACATTGCCATGAAACGCAGGCACAGGGTCCTGTACGCTCCACTCGGTTTCCGCAGCGTAACCGTCCTCATTGCCCACCCAGCGGATGTCGGGTCCGCAGATGGCGATAAGGGCGTTCGGTTGCAGTTTGCGTATCACCGCGTAGTAGCCCTGCCAGTCGTATTCCTGTCTGCGTCCGTTGGGTCCCTCGCCACACGCACCGTCGAACCACACTTCCGCCACTTCACCGTACTGCGTGAGCAGTTCGGTCAGCTGGTTGATGAAGTAGCGGTTGTACGCAGGAGAGTCACCGTAGGTGCGTTCATGCCGGTCCCACGGCGAGAGATAGATGCCCATCTTCAGCCCCGCCTGCTGGCAGGCACGGGCAAACTCGCGCACGACATCTCCTTTGCCCATGCGCCAGGGGCTGTTTTTCACACAATGGTCGGTGTGGCGCGTCTGCCACAGGCAGAAACCGTCATGGTGTTTGGCGGTCAGTATGAGATACTTGAACCCGCACTCCTTAGCCACCTGTACCCATTGTTCGGTATCCAGTTGCGAGGGGTTGAACCATTTCGGGTCTTCGTTCCCTTCGCCCCATTCACGGTCGGTAAACGTGTTCATGCCAAAGTGCAGGAACATACTCAGTTCCGCTTCCTGCCAGGCGAGCTGTTGTGGCGTCGGTTTGGGATGCATCGGAAGCCCCCCATGCGAGAATGTACCTGAAAACTTCGTCGCGCCAGCGAAGCCGTCCTGCAGGGCAGCGAAAAGGAGGCAGGCAGGTAGTGCGTCTCCTGATGCCGAATCACACGTCTGGCAATGCACAGAGGGAGGGGACGAATGCATCGGTGGTTGTTTGCCCTGTGGATACTGGTTTATCCGTTCAGTCTGGCGATGGGCGATGTGGAGGTACGCCGCGGCGACTACGAGGCTCGGCTGGGTGTAAACGGGCTGGAGGTGCGCTATAAAGGTGTCACTGTGGTCTCAGGAAGCCGGTTCACCCTGTTTAAGCCGGGCTATGCCGGTGCATACTTCTCGCAGGCGGATTTCACCGGTTTGACCACTCGGGTAGAAGACAACCGTATCACTATCACCGGGCGCATCGCCGAGATAGATGCCCAGTTTACTCACCGCACGGTGGTGGATAAGGATGGCGTGCAGATATGGTTCACCCTGCGCGTGCGCGGACAGCTGGAACCCAGTCCGGTGGAGCTCGCCCTGCTGATGTTCCCGCCGGAAGAGTTCGCAGGGGGCGGCTACCGCCTCGATAGCCTGTATGGTCAAGCGCGTCCACAGCCCCTGCCGCTGGAAAAGCCGAAGACCTCTGCTGCAGGTACGCATCTGATAGCGTCCGGCGTGCGCGGTATCACGCTGCAGGGGCAAAGAGTGGCTCTGGTGGTGGAGAACCTCGGCGAGGTAGCACCCAGCTTTTTCGACATGCGTTCGCGAGGTTTCCCCGAGCCAGAGCGGGTGTACTGGCTGCTTTACCAGTGGACGGCAACGGGCGGTGAGACCACCTGTGGCGTGCGATTACAGGCGCGTGCCGTCGCGCAACCCGCTGGGCGGGCAGCGAGGACCGGTAAGGTATCGCTGGTGGAAGGAGGCAGGCGAATGGAGGTTCAGCACATTTTCGTGCATGGTCAGGCGCACGTGATGGAGAAAGCCGCTGCCCGTGAGCTGCAGCGTTACCTGCGTGAGATAACGGGCGAGGAGATCCCGGTGACGGAAGGCGACGGCAACGGTTTGCCCGCTCGGGGCGTGATATACGTGGGCAGAAACGACGTCGCCAGAGCGCTCGCCCTGTACGACGACTCGGAATACGAACCCCTCGGGCCCGATGGTTTTATCCTCCGTCTGAAAGGGGGCAACCTGCTGGTGGCAGGGGGAGGCTATCGCGGCACGACCTACGCTGTTTACCGGTTGCTGGAACGGCTGGGCTGCCGCTTCTATTCCACCGAGTTGGAAATCGTTCCGCGCAAGCCCGCGCTGGACATCCGCGCCCCGCTGAACCTCACCGACAAACCTGCCTTCGAGTGGCGGGCGATGTGGGGCAGGATTTATCCGATGACGGCAGGGCTGTCGCCCGGCGAGTGGGAGGCAAAGGTCGGGGACGTGGATGTGCCCAAAATGATGGGCATCCCGCCGCGCGGCTTCTGGCACCACACGATGGGCTTCCTGCTGCCCGCCGACAGCGTGCCGAAAGAGTACCTGGCGGAGATTGGCGGCGAGCGGCGCATCACCGAACCGCATCTGCAGCAATACTGCCTCTCCAATCCCGGTTTGCAGAAGGCGATGACCGAAGCGGTATTACGCTGGATCGAGAGCAACCCCGACCCCATCTACTACCCTGTACATTACGGCGACACCGGGCAGTTCTGCCAGTGTGAGCGATGCAAGGCGTGGTATCAGGAACACGGCAGCCTCACCGATGCGGTGATATGGTTCAACAACCAGATAGCGCGCGAAGTGGCAAAGCGGTTCCCGGGCAAGTTCGTGACCACGCTGGCATACTGGTCCACGCGCAAACCGCCTGTCAAAGAACGTCCTGAACCCAACCACCTGATTATCTTCTGCGCGATTGCCGAGTGTCAGGCGCGTCCTTGGTCGCACCCTGTTAACGTGCAACGCAACGTGATTGCCGATTTGGAAAGATGGATTGCCGTGCATCCGCTGGGCGCGCAGGGCATTATTACCTTTGAATATCCCACCACCTACTTCTACGTGGGCTATCCCTACCCCGCACTCTACGCCTTCGCCGAGAACCTGAAGTACTATCGGCGGCTGGGCATTCGCGGGGTGTACATCTGCGGGTTGACCGATGGACATCTGGTGCATCTCTACTCCTACGTGATGCCCCGCCTGATGTGGAACCCGAACGCCGACATGCGTGCGCTCATCGACGAGTTCTGCAAAGCGTGGTACGGCAAGGCATGGCAGCCCATGCGCGACTACGTACACCGCCTGCACCAGAGCGCGTTTGAGTCCAGGAGCGAAGGGGTGATGGACTGCCACGCCGGGCCGGGGCAGCTGTTCTTCCGCGAGCTGTTCACCCGCGACTGGCTGGACAAGCAGATTTACCCGCTCTTCGCGAAGGCGGAATCGCTGGCAGAGAGTGACCTTATCCGGCGGCGCATCTGGCGGGAGAAATGGGGCGTATTGTTCACCGACCTGTTTGTGAACGTGCAGCGCGGAAGAGACTTGGTGCCCGACGAGAGTGAGCGAGGATACACATGGCGACTGCCGTCCGTGCAGGATTACCGTCGCATGGCGGAGCTGTTGCGACTGACCCAGGTCACCGGGCACAGCTGGACGGTCGCGCCGGGCTACACACTGTCGGGCATTCTCGGCTTCGAGCCGAGCCGTACGCCCTGGTGGGAGTGCCCGCGCGTGCGCCGGTTGATGGAAGACCCCGATGGAGCCTACCGCGAAGACA
>JAPWUZ010000102.1 GCA_028275265.1 Armatimonadota bacterium
GAGACGGTCGCGCTGGACACCCCGATTTTGCGTGCGAACTCTTCAATGGTCATAATCGCGCTTTTTGCTGTGTAAGCGTTTACGCATCTATTATAAATATTCCGCGCGAACATGTCAAGGGGTTTTTGGGGGGAATTTCGAAAAATCTAATCCGTCGCGCTGGCGTCGCCGCGGGCGCGGGCGTGGGTGATGCCGAAGAAGGTCTCCAGAATATGCCGCGCGATGGGCGCGGCTACTGCACCGCCATGCCCACCCTGTTCCACCACCACTGCCAGCGCGATACGCGGGTTGTCCATCGGCGCGTAGCAGATGAACCACGCATGGGGGCGACGACGCGGCGGGTCTTCTGCGGTGCCTGTTTTGCCTGCCACAGGGATGCCGGGGATGTTTGCCGCGTGTGCTGTGCCACCGGGTCCGGCTACCGCCGCCCGCATTCCCTGCTCGATCCAGCGCCATTGCTCGGGCGTCAGCGGTATCTGCTTTAGCACGGTGGGCGTGGTATCTATCCCCGTGCCGTCCGGTCTCACCACGCGCTTCACCACAAAGGGCTTCATCACCCTTCCGCGATTCGCCACTGCTGCCGCCACCAGCGCCATCTGCAAGGGGGTGGTCTGCACGAAGCCCTGCCCGATGGAAGCGTTCACCGTGTCGCCGTCATACCAGCCTTCTTTATAGCGTTTCTTTTTCCATTCGGGCGTGGGGATGTTGCCTCTGCTCTCGCCGACGAGGTCGATGCCGGTTACCTCGCCCAGCCCGAAGGCGTGCGCCATCTGCGCGAGGTTGTCGATACCGGTACGCAAGCCCACCTGATAGAAGTACACGTCACACGACGCACCGATTGCCTTCACGAAGCCCGTGGCTCCATGCCGACGGTGACAGCGGAACCGCCACCTTCCCAGCTGCAATGCGCCCGGGCAGTAGAAGCCGGTGTAGGGGGTAATCGCTCCGAAGTGGAGCCCCGCTGCCGCCGTCACAATCTTGAAGGTGGAACCGGGCGGGTAACGGCTGCCGATGGCGCGGTTCTGCAGGGGGTGCAGGGGGTTGCTCGCGATTTCGCGCCAGACGTGCGCTTTCACGCCGCGCGCAAAGGCGTTGGGGTCAAAGCGGGGAAAGCTCGCCAGCAACAGAACTTCACCCGTGTGGGGGTCCAGAGCGACCACTGCCCCTACTCTGTTTCCAAAAGCCTCTTCAGCGGCTCGCTGCAACCGTTTGTCGATGGTCAGCATCACCGTCGCCCCCTGCTCCGCGGGCACCTCTTCTATCTCACGCCGCTGTCGCCCTCGCGCGTCCACCTCCACCCACTTGCCCCCTGCCTTGCCGTGCAGCCACACCTCCTGCACCCGTTCCACCCCCATCTTTCCCACGTACTCCCCGGGCGACACTCCCGCATCGCGCAGGGTCTGCAGCTCCTTCGCATCCACCTCTCCCAGCATCCCCAGCACGTGCGACGCCAGCTTGCCATCGGGGTACCACCGCACCGGCTGGGGGCTAACACTCACACCGGGCAGCCACAGACGGTTCTCTTCAATGCGCGTCACCACTTCCAGAGAGATGCCTGTCGCCAGAGGAACGGGATACAGCCGCTGGGCGCGCTGTTTGGCATTGCCCACCACCTGCAGGATGTCCTCCAGAGGCATCTCCAGAATCTGGCTCAAGCGATGCAGCACCGAGTCGTCGCTTCCGACCTCTGCCGGGATGATGCTGACGACAAACTCAGGGCGGTTCATCGCCAGCGTGCGCCCCGCGCGGTCCACAATCATCCCTCTGGGCGCAAACAACCGGATAAACCGCTTGCGGTTGCTCTCCGACTGCGCCAGCAGCTGCTCCCCTATCGCTATCTGCAGATACCACAGGCGCAGGACCAGCGCGGCGAAGCCCAGAACGATTACCGCCACGTACAGCTTGAAGTGGGGCACCTGAGGGGATGCAGGTATCTCCACTCCAAAACGCCCACGCATGGCTACTCCTCTCCGGGAGGCGGACGGTGTAAAGGACACCGCTTCCTAGGTGCTTTGCCGGCAGGAAAGACCTTGATGACCACCTCAGGGCAATAGCGCGTTGCCAGCAGACCCGAATCCGCACAGATTCGAACCTTTTCCTCGGCAGGTGGAGCTGTGACCCTAGGTTCGGAGAGACGCGGTTGCGCGGGCGCGGTCACCGGCGGCGGCTCGCTCACCCGGGGCTGTAAAACCGTTGGCTCACCGCCAGACACGCTACCCGGAGTGGTCATCGCGGCCGGAGGCACCGGTTCCGGCGTTTGGGGAGCAGTAGTGGCAGGCGGTTCGCCCTCAGATGGCGGGCTGGCGGTGGGGCCGGGAACGTCCGGGCTGGCAGGCTGTTGCGAGCTGTGCAGGGTGCACGGCTGTGTGGGCTCTTCACCGCGCCGGAAGGTAAAACGGTGTGTGTGCGGACACGCGGGCGTGGCTATCATGCCGGTATCATCGCACAGGGTCAGCGTGATGGTATCCACGCTCTCTGGTTGCTGAGGCTTCTGCGGCACGTCGCCCGGCTCGAGTTTGAGAAGCCACTCTTTCTGCAGGGGCACCGCCCTGCTCATAAACTCCTTCCAGATAGGAGCGCACACCGTACCGCCGAAAACACGAGGCATTGGCAGATACACTTTTTGCTTCTTAAGGGGGTCTTCCACCTCACGTGCTACCCACACTGCGGTGACCAGCTCGGGCGTGTAACCAACGAACCAGGCGTCACGTCCTTCATCGGTGGTGCCCGTCTTGCCCCGCGCTTCGGGGAAATCATGCAATACCCGATAGGCGGTTCCGCCGGGCATGCGTACCGGTCCCTTCAGCAGGTCGTCCATGGTCTTCGCGGTGGATTCGGAGATAACCCCATACGTTATCTCCGGGGCGTTTTCCTGTATAATGTCACCCTCACGGTCGCGCACGCGCACGATGGCAACAGGCTCGCAGCGATTGCCTCCCGATGCAAACACGCCGTATGCCACCGCCATCTCGATGGGACGTACCGCCGACGAACCCAGCGCGAGGGAAAGGTTCGGCTCCAGCGGTGACTGAATGCCCAGCTTGCGTGCGTATTCAATCACCGTCTGTGGTCCCACCATTGCAATGGTCTTCACTGCAGGGATATTGATTGAGTAAGCGATAGCTTGTCGCACCGTTACCGAACCGTGGTAGCGACCATCTGAGTTCTTGGGGCGATAAGGTTTCGGATAGGAAGGATAGCTGACAGGCGCGTCCACAATGCGCGAATCAGGGGTCAGTAAGCCCTTGTCAATGGCCGCACAGTAGACAATGGGCTTGAACGCCGAACCCGGCTGTCTTCTGCCCTGTGTGGTGGCATTGTACTGTGACCTTCTAAAATCCACTCCGCCCACCATGGCGCGGATGAATCCGGTTTGCGGGTCGATGGCGATAATCGCGCCCTGAGTAGCGCTGCCTCTGCCGTACTTCACCAGCCCTTCGCGCAACGCTTGTTCTGCCGCCTGCTGCATCTTCCAGTTCAGGGTGGTCTCTACGGTCAACCCCTCCCTGTAAATCTGGTCTTCACCATAGTCCTCCATCAACTGCTTCAACACATGGAACACGAAGTAAGGCGCTTTGAAGCTGATCCCTTGCTGTCGCAGGGGAACCACCCGAATCGGCTCACGCTTCGCTTCCTGATATTCCTGCTCGCTGATGAACCCCAGCATACGCATCCTTTCCAGCACCCTATCCCGCCTGCGCAACGCCAGTTCCGGGTTCTCGTGGGGTGAGTAGGCGGATGGACGACGTATCACTCCCGCCAGCAGGGCACACTCGGCAAGGGTCAGCCGGTTGAGAGGCTTGTTGAAGTACACACGGGCCGCTGTTTTCGCGCCATAAGCGCCGCTACCGAAGTAGACCTCATTGAGGTAGGTCTCCATAATCTGCTCTTTGGTCAGGTGCTGCTCGATCTGGAGGGCAAGAAGGGCTTCCTGTATCTTGCGGTGGAAAGTCTTTTTCTGCGTCAGGAAAGCGTTCCGCGCCAGCTGCATGGTGATGGTGCTACCTCCCTGAGCGTACCTGCCCTCGCGCAGGTTCACCCACACCGCGCGGAATAGCGCTCGCGGACTGATACCCCTGTGCTGGTAGAACTGACTGTCCTCGATAGCCACTACCGCATCGATAAGATGCTTTGGGAACTCGGACATCTTTGCCAGCTCGCGCCGTTCGTGGGTCAGGGTTGCCAGCACCACCCCATCCTGTGAGAGAATGCGGGTGCCGACATACGGCTTGAGGTTTGCAATCTGTTCACTGCTGGGCAACAGCTTCGAAACCTGTACCAGCAGCACCACCAGATACCCGCCGCCTACCACAATCCCCAGTAACACCAGTAGCAGGAGATAGATGAGCAGGCGCTGCCACATCGGGCGACGCCGCCTGCGCAATGGGCGGGTTACCGAACGTTTTCGTGGTCTTGAAGCCATCGTCTCTCCGTTGGTGCGACTATCAGCCTCTCCCGCTCTCATTATATCCCAATCTCGTATATCGGGTATATCATTGCACAACCCACGCACAGTTTGCAAGGCGCGTCGCCTGGAGGGTGAACCGCCCCTGACCGACCTCCCCCCGGCCGGGAAGGCGTCCGGCGGATTTATCGAACACCGCCCAAGCATACACTTGACAACAACAGCCTTTTGCCGATACAATTTATTGCGTTGGTTTGCGCAAAACTTGGTCTGAGGTGAGGAAACATCAGAACGGATCTGCGGATCAACGAGCGCATCCGGGCACGCGAGGTGCGCGTCGTGGACGAGAACGGCGTGCAACTGGGCATTTTGCCCACCCGCGAGGCACTGCAAATCGCGCAGGAACGCGGATTGGACCTTATCGAGGTCGCCCCTCAGGCTAACCCTCCCGTGTGTCGCATCATGGACTACGGGAAGTTCAAGTACCAGCAGGCGAAACGGGAGAAGGAAGCCCAGAAAAAGCAGCATGTCACGGAAGTGAAATCCATCCGGGTACGTCCCGGAACGGACGACCACGACCTGGACTTCAAGCTGAATAATTGCATCAAGTTTTTGAAAGAGGGCGACAAAGTCAAAATCACGGTGCTCTTCCGCAGCCGGGAAATCACCCGCCCCGAAATGGGGCAAAAGGTGATGGAGTTTTTCTCGAACGGCTGTGCCGAGGTCGGCGTGGTGGAGAAACCTCCCGCCATGGAAGGACGCACCATGACGATGGTGCTTGCTCCGAAACCGAAAGGCAAGTAGCGAGCAGACCGATTGCCGGTAAATGTGAATGGGGGAAAACTCCCCCATTTTTCACGCACTACTCTGCTAAGGAGATGAGCCGTATGCCAAAACAGAAGATGAAAACCCATAAAACGGCGGCAAAGCGGTTTGCCCTCAGCGGTAAGGGCAGGCTGATGTGCCTCAATGCTGCCAACAGCCACATGTTCCTGCACAAGAGTGGCTCTCGTAAACGCCGACTGGAAATCGAGAAAGAGGTCGATAAAGGCAACCGCTGGCGCATGAAGCGTCTGCTGGGAATCTAACACGGAAGGGGGTCAACAACCATGCCTCGTGTCAAACGCGGCACGATAACCCATAAACGGCATAAGAAGATTATCGAACGAGCGGAAGGTTACTGGGGGCGCAAGAAGAACGTATTTCGCCGCGCCAACGAACAGGTGATGAAGAGCCTGCAATACGCCTACCGCGACCGGCGCGTGCGCAAACGGCAGTTCCGCAGGCTGTGGATTACCCGCATCTCCGCCGCCTGCCGTGCCGAAGGCTTGCCCTATAACCGCTTCATCGAAGGGCTCGCGAAGGCGGGCGTCGCACTCGATCGCAAGGTGATGGCAGACATGGCGGTGAACCAGCCCGAAGCTTTCCGCCAACTGATAGAGATAGCGCGACAACACGCCACGTTAGCAGCGGTGGGGTAGCGGTGGAAGAGCGTGTCCGTACGCTGATACAGGAAGCGACACAAGCTATCCTGTCCACCACCAGTACAGCGGAATTAGAAGCAGTGGAAACACGCTATCTGGGGCGCAAAGGGCAGGTAACCGAGCTGTTACGTGCCCTGCCCACGCTGCCCCCGGAAGAACGTCCACGCTTCGGGCAAATGCTCAACTCCGTCAAGGCGCAGCTCCAGGCACAGATCGACCAGCGCCGCGCGGAGCTGCAAAGGCGTGAACGCGAAGAACGCCTGCGTGCCGAGCGAATAGATATTACCCTGCCGCCGCGCCCCCTGCGCGTGGGACTGAAACATCCATTGACCCAAACGATGGAGCGGGTACGTGCCGCGCTCATCGGACTGGGCTTCGAATTCGTGGACAGCCCCGAGCTGGATGACTACCGCTATAACTTCGCTGCACTCAACTACCCCGATGACCACCCGGCGATGGACGAGCAGATGTCCTTCTATGTCTCGGACACCCGCCTGCTGCGCACGCAGACCACCAGCGTGCAGGGGCGTGTGATGGAGAAACGCAAGCCGCCTTTCCGCATCGCGGTCATCGGGCGGTGCTTCCGCAACGAAACAGTAGATGCCACTCATCACCATACCTTCCATCAGGTAGATGCCTTCATGGTGGACAAAGGCATCAGCATGGCGGACCTGAAGGGAGTACTGGCGGCGTTCGCGCGGCAGATGTTCGGTGAGGACGTGCAGGTGCGCTTCCGTCCCGACTTCTTCCCCTTCGTGGAGCCGGGTGTGGATTACGCCATCTATTGGCAGGGGGGATGGCTGGAACTGGGCGGCGCAGGGCTGATACATCCGAATATCCTGCGCGCGCACGGCATCGACCCTGAAGAATGGACGGGCTTCGCGTTCGGGCTGGGCATCGAGCGTATTCCCATGATTCAATATCAGATCGATGACCTGCGGCTGTTCCTGGAGAACGATTTGCGATTTTTGCAGAGATACGGGGCGTAAGCCATGCGTGTGCCAATAGAGTGGTTAAAGGAATACGTGGATGTGCAAGCGTCGCCGGAAGAGCTGGCCCACCGCCTGACGATGGCGGGGCTGGAGGTGGAAGCGATTGAACACGATACCGGCGAGCCCGTGTTGAATGTCAAAGTTACCCCCAACCGTGGCGATTGCCTGTCTATGGTGGGCGTGGCGCGAGAGGTAGCGGCATTGTACGCCCTGCCCCTGCGACATCCGATGCCTGCCGCACGCACTACGGAGCCGGGTGAAGCCGCACAGGTAGCAAAAGTAGAAATCATTGACGACGACCTGTGCCCCCGTTACGCAGCGCGCGTGGTGCGCAACGTGCGAATCGCCCCCTCCCCCGCGTGGATACAGCAACGCCTGCTGGCGGCAGGTATGCGCCCCATCAACAACGTGGTGGACGTGACCAACTACGTGATGCTGGAGCTGGGACAGCCGCTTCATGCCTTCGACCTTGACCTGTTGCCCAACGGACACATCGTGGTGCGCCGTGCCCGCCCCGGGGAGAAAATCGTCACGCTGGACGGCGTGGAGCGCGAGCTGCAACCGGATATGCTGATGATTTGCGACGCCACACACCCGGTCGCGGTCGCCGGCGTGATGGGCGGCAGCGAAACGGAAGTGACCCCCAGCACGCACAATGTGTTGCTGGAGTCCGCACACTTCCACCCCACCTCCATCCGGCGCACCTCGCAGCGGTTGCAGCTTTCTACGGAAGCTTCCTACCGCTTTGAGCGAGTAGTAGACCCAGGTGGTGTTGTTGCCGCGCTGGACAGGGCCTGCGAACTCCTTGAGCAAATCGGCGCGGGCGAACCCCTTTCTGGGGTGGTGGACGTGTACCCGCGTCCCGCCTTAGAGCGCACTGTGACTCTGCGTCCCGTGCGATGCAACCTGTTGCTGGGGATGAATCTGGACGTGCAGACCATGCTGGATTGCCTGCGTCGCCTGCAGCTGAAGGCTGACCTGCGGGATGGGGTTATTCACGTTACTGTGCCCACCTTCCGCCCCGACCTCAATATCGAGGAAGACCTGGCGGAAGAGGTCGGACGGGTGTACGGCTACGAAAACATCCCTGAACGGCTGCCTTTCGGACACACCCATCGCGGCGGCGACAGCCCGAACACCCGCCTGATTCGCCCGCTGCAGGAGGCGTTCGTGCGGGCAGGGCTGATCGAGGTGCATACGCACACCCTGCGTGCCCCAGGTCCACTCGATGACCCCACTCGCACCCTTGTGCGCGTGCGCAACGCCGCCAGCGAGGAGCTCAGCACCCTGCGCAATTCGCTGATTCCGTCGCTGATGGATGTCGTGCTGCATAACCTAGCAAGACGGCAGACGGAGATTTTCCTGTTTGAAGTGGGAGCGGTCTTCGCGCAGCTACCCGACGGAGACTATTCAGAGACGCTGAAAGCGGGATTCGCTATCACAGGTTCGGTCTTTCCGCCCGGCTGGGACGCCCGATACCCTGCCGCCGACTTCTTCACCGCGAAGGGAGTAGTGCAGACCCTGCTGGAGACGGTCGGAGTGGCAGAAGCCGAGTATGAGGCGCTGGATGACCCGCGTTTCCACCCCGGCCGCAGCGCGCGGGTGCTGGCGGGGGGACGCGAGCTGGGTGTCTTCGGCGAGCTGCATCCCGACG
>JAPWUZ010000091.1 GCA_028275265.1 Armatimonadota bacterium
AGATATTTCCTCCTAGACCTGCACCCGCAGATCCCTGTTACCCCGGCCTACAGTAGACGACATTACCAGCGATAGTGTGCGAACGCCTTGTTCGCTTCCGCCATGCGGTGCGTATCTTCGCGTTTCTTTACCGCGGCACCCTGATTGTTGGCAGCGTCCATAATCTCCGCTGCCAGCTTTTCGATCATCGTGCGCCCACCACGCTTGCGTGCGGAGGTAACCAGCCAGCGAATTCCCAGCGAAATCCTTCGCTCGGGACGCACCTCCATCGGCACCTGGTAGGTTGCACCGCCCACGCGGCGAGGGCGCACTTCCAGCACAGGCATGACGTTCTTCAGTGCCTGATGAAACACTTCCAGCGGGTTGCGCTTGGTGCGCTCACCCACAATCTCCATAGCCCGATAGAAAATCTTTTCGGCAACACTCTTTTTCCCGCAGACCATCAGGCGGTTAATAAACCGCTGCACCAATACGTCATTATACACCGGGTCTGGCGGTATCACACGGCGCGGAGCCGGTCCTTTTCTGGGCATTGCTCTCTTCCCTCCCGCTTACTTCGGTCGCTTCGTACCGTATTTGGAACGACTGCTCTTGCGGTTCTGCGTACCCGCTGCGTCCAGCGTGCCACGCACCACGTGATAGCGCACGCCTGGCAGGTCCTTCACACGTCCGCCACGTACCAGAACCACCGAGTGTTCCTGCAGATTGTGCCCAATCCCCGGGATGTAAGCCGTGACTTCCACACCGTTGCTCAGGCGCACACGTGCGACCTTACGCAGTGCCGAGTTGGGCTTCTTCGGCGATACCGTTCGCACCACCAGGCACACTCCCCGCTTTTGCGGGCAACCTTTCAGAGCAGGGCTCTTGCTTTTCTTGCGTATGGGCTGACGCCCTTTACGTACTAACTGGTTGAATGTCGGCATCTCGCGTGTTTTCCTCCGTCACCGTCTCTGGGCGAAACACAACCCCTTCGCCGCACACGAAGGCGAAGGGGCTGGTCATTCGACATCCCGCTATGTCACTCCCCCATGGAGGGGAAAAGAACCGAGCGTTTTTGGCGCCCTCTCGCCTCCTTTGCTCCGTGTTTGTTCTATACAGTTATCTTCCGCATCTCTCGCGGAAGCGATTCGCTTGTTCGGTTGGGCTTACCCAACCGAAGTATTATACTGGAAAGTGTCCAGAATGTCAACCTTTTTTGCGTGCCGACCCCGCCTTTTTTGGCTCTTACTACTCCTCACCAAAGGCGAGCGGGTCAATATCTTCCTCGTCGTGAGGAGGAACGATGGGAGGTTCCTCTTCAAAGGGCGTCTCTCCCAGTATGTCCTCTTCTGGGGTAATCTCGTCCTCTTCGAAGATACCCTCCTCACCCGGCAGGAGCACCTCGCCCGCTTCCACTACCGGTATCTCGCCGCGCTCGATAATCTCCGGTAGCGGCGGCTCTATCTCGCGATGCAATACCGGGTCGTACGCCTCCAGCGGTATCTCTGCGCCCTCCGCCAGCGGCTGGGGCTCCAGTTCGCGGTAGGCGGCATAGCCCGTACCGGCGGGGATGAGCCGCCCGATGATGACGTTCTCTTTCAGCCCCACCAGCTCGTCTTTCTTGCCGCGCACCGCTGCCTCGGTCAGTACGTGCGTGGTGCGCTCGAACGACGCGGCGGACAGGAAGCTCTCGGTCGTCAGCGCGGCTTCGGTGATGCTCTGCAGTACCCATTCTGCCGTTGCCTCACGCCCGCCCTGCCGACGCACGCGCTCGTTCTCCGCCTCGAAGATGAACTTGTCCACGATGCTGCCCGGCAGGAAGCGCGTGTCGCCCGGGTCCACCACGCGTCGCTTCTTCAGCATCTGGCGCACGATAATCTCGATGTGCTTGTCGTGGATATCCACGCCCTGTTGCTTGTATACCTTCTGGATTTCCTGCACCAGATACTCCTGCACCGCACGCACGCCTTTCAGCCTCAGCAGCTCGCGTGGCTGCAGCAAGCCTTCGGTGAGGGCATCCCCCGGCTCCACCGTGTCGCCCACTTTCACCTTCAGCTCGCCGCGTCCGGGCACCGGGTAAATCTTGATAACCTGCACCTCCTCGATGCCCGCCTCTATTAGCCGCTCCAGATGCTCGGGAGTGATTTTCTCCCCCTCGCGTACGATGACGGCATCCGGGTCGCCCTCCGGCAACGACGGGTCGATGACGGTTTTGGCGGCCACTTCATCCAGCAGACCTTCGCCCGTCTCTGTGACCGTCACCGGCACATGCAGTATCACCTGGCGCATCAGCTCATGGCTCTCGATAGCAGCCACCACACCCGCGTGCTCAGACATGATGGCGCGTCCCTTGAGCGCCTCGGTTGCCATGAAGAGCTCGATGACGCGCGGCAGGCTACCGGCAGGAGTAATATAGGTATCCATCAACTCGCGGAACTGCTTTGCGCTAATAGACACCCCCTCCTCACCGACCTCTCCCTCTTGCTCTGCCATCGCCCGGCGGCGCTCCTCGTAGCGTCCTACGTCACGGCGCAACTCCTCCAGCAACTGCATGCGGACGTTGGCAAACTGCTTGCCACCCGTGATGTAGGTGCCCGCGACTCCTCCCGTGTGGAAGGTGCGCATGGTCAGCTGCGTGCCGGGTTCACCAATGGACTGCGCGGCGATAATGCCGACCGCTGTGCCAATCTCCACCAGCTTGCCGGTCGCCATATCGCGCCCGTAACATTTGGCGCACACGCCGCGGTGGTGCTCGCAGGTGAGCGGAGAACGTACCAGCACACCGCGCTCGCGCATCAGGCGGAAGTGTTCCAGCGCCTGGGCATCGGTCGCCTGCTCGGCGATACTGTCCAGGTCGCTCAGGATGGCATCGATGCGCTGTGCCGCTTCGTCGCTGATGAGCTCGCCCGCCTGCGCCAGCAGTTCGCCTGTTACCGGGTCGCGGATATCCTCCAGCGCGGTGCGAGCACGGATGCGCTCTGCCACCGTCTCCACCAGACTGGACAGGTCTTCCACCGGCTTGATGGTGATGCCGTTCGTAGTGCCGCAGTCATAAGCCCGCACAATCACGTCCTGCGCGGCATCTACCAGACGGCGGGTCAGATAACCGGCGTCTGCCGTTCGCAGGGCGGTGTCGGACATTCCCTTGCGCGCGCCGTGCGTGGAAACGAAGTACTCCAGCACCGACAAGCCTTCATGGAAGTTGGACTTAATCGGCAGTTCCTCCATCAGGTTGCCGCGCGAGTCGGCGAACAAGCCGCGCATTCCCGCCAGCTGCGACAGCTGCTTGGTGGAACCACGTGCCCCCGACGCTGTGATGATATACAGCGGGTTGAAGCGGTCGATAGACTGCACGATGGCTTCGCCGATGTCCTCGCTGGCTTTCTGCCACGCCTGAATAACGCGCTGTTTGCGCTCGCCCAGTGTCAACTGCCCGCGCCGATACTGCTGGTTCAGCCTCTCTACCGCCCGCATGGTGTCCGCCAGAATCCTGTCGCGGTCCTCGGGGCTTTCCATATCGGTGATGGCGATGGTTGTTCCCGATGTGGTGGCGTATCGGAAGCCCAGGTCCTTCAGGTCATCCAGCAGTTTCACTGTGCGTTCCTGCCCGTGCATGCGGAAGCAGGTGAGGATGAGGCTCGCCAGCGCCTTCTTGTCCATCACCATGTTCAGGTACTCGTCGGCGTAAGCGATGCCTTCCGGCAGGATTTCATGGAAGATGAGCCGTCCGACGGTGGTGGTGACTACTTCGCGCTTGCCGTTGCGCTCCAATCGCACCAGAATCGGGTCGTGCAGGGTAATCAGCTTGTGTTCCAGCGCCATGCGCGCCTCTTCGATATCCCGGAAAGGCAGCCAGCGCTTCTCACCGTTGACCTGTATCTGCTCGATACCGCGAGGCTCCTGCTCTTTGGCGATGGTCAGGTAGTAGGCTCCCAGCACGATGTCCTGCGTGGGCGCCACGATGGCGCGCCCATCCGCTGGCGAGAACAGGTTCTGGGTAGATAGCATCAGCACCCGTGCCTCCGCCTGCGCCAGCGGGCTCAGCGGCACGTGTACTGCCATCTGGTCGCCGTCGAAGTCCGCATTATATGCAGGACAGACCAGCGGGTGAATCTGGATTGCCTTTCCGTCCACCAGCACCGGCTCAAACGCCTGAATGCCCAAACGGTGCAGAGTGGGCGCACGGTTCAGCAACACCGGGTGTTCATGGATGACATCGTCGAGGGCATCCCATACCTCGTCCCTCATGCGCTCGATGAGGCGTTTCGCGGTCTTGATATTCTGCGCCACTTCGCTGTCCACCAGCCGCTTCATCACGAAGGGCTTGAACAGCTCCAGCGCCATCTCCTTGGGCAGACCGCACTGATGCAGTTTCAGATTGGGTCCCACCACGATGACCGAACGACCGGAGTAGTCCACACGCTTGCCCAGCAGGTTCTTGCGGAAGCGACCCTCCTTGCCCTTCAGCATGTCGGACAGAGACTTGAGGGCGCGTCCATTCGTGCCCACCACAGGGCGCGCGCGACGTCCGTTATCGATGAGCGCGTCGACCGCTTCCTGAAGCAGCCTCTTTTCGTGGTTGATGATGCTCTCCGGCGCACGGATTTCGATAATCTTCTTCAGGCGGTTATTGCGGTTAATGATGCGCCGGTACAGGTCGTTCAGGTCGGAGGTGGCGAACCGCCCGCCGTCCAGCTGCACCATCGGGCGCAGTTCGGGCGGAAGCACTGGGATGCACTCCAGAATCATCCACTCCGGGCGGTTCTTGGAGTTGATGAACGCCTCCACAATCTCCAGACGCTTAATGGCGCGGATGCGTGCCTGTCCCTGAGTGTTCTGGATTTCCTGGCGCAGCTCGCGTGCCAGTGCTTCGAGGTCGATCTCCTTAAGCAGGTCGCGGATGGCTGCGCCGCCCATGCCTGCCTTCACCAGACCGGTATAATCCTTGCCCGTGTGGCGCGAAACATGGAACAGCAGTCGCTCGATGGCGCGCCACTCCTCGTCGTTGATCAGCATGCGCTTCTCGATGCGCTCCAGACAGGCGTTGCTGTTGGGGCGGGACAGAGCCTCGTTCAGCTCGGTGATACGCGCCTCCGCCTCCTCGTACTCTTGCTGGATACGCCGCTCCAGATAGGCTCGCTTCTCCGCGATAGTTGCTTCGTCCCAAGGTTCCGAGCTATCGGGACCATGCTCCTTCAGCTGCTTATTGAACTCGCGGCGCATCCGCGCGACCTCTTCCTCTGCCTGCTTACGGATGTTTTCGGTGATTTCACGCAGGGCATCGCGGATGGTGTCCAGCTCCTGATTGATGGTCGCGCGGTCCACGTGCGTCACGATGTACGAAGCGAAGTAGATGACCTTCTCCAGCAGGCGCGAGGACATGTCCAGAATCAGAGCCAGCGGAGAGGGCATCGCCTTCAGGTACCAGATGTGGCATACGGGCGACGCCAGCTCGATATGTCCCATACGGCTGCGGCGCACCCGCGCACGGGTCACTTCCACACCACAGCGGTCGCAGATAGTGCCCTTGTACTTCATCTTACGGTAGCGACCGCAGTGGCACTCCCAGTCTTTGACCGGGCCGAAGATGCGCTCGCAGAACAGACCGTCCCGCTCCGGCTTGAAGGTGCGATAGTTGATGGTCTCCGGTTTTTTCACCTCACCGTGCGACCACTGCCGGATGTCATCCGGCGATGCGATACTGATACGTATCTTGCTGAACGCGCTGGCGTCTATCATCGCGAGTTGCCACCTCCTGCGGATGCTTCAGGATGATGTGAACGGCGCGGACGCGAGCCATCCTCTTCCTCTTCGTCCTTCAGGCTCACTTCCTCGTTCTTGTCGTTGTACAGCGTCACCTTGAGACCGAGACTCTGCAGTTCCTTCACCAGTATCTTGAACGATTCGGGCACACCCGGCTCCATCATCGGTTCGTTTTTGACGATGGCTTCGTACACCTTCACGCGCCCGATGACGTCGTCGGACTTGATGGTTAGCATCTCCTGCAAGGTGTAGGCAGCGCCGTACGCCTCCAGTGCCCACACCTCCATCTCGCCGAACCGCTGTCCACCGAACTGCGCTTTGCCACCCAATGGCTGTTGCGTCACCAGCGAGTAAGGTCCGGTGGAACGGGCATGGATTTTGTCGTCCACCAGGTGAGCCAGCTTCATCATATAGATGTATCCCACCGTCAGCGGGTTGTCGAAAGGCTCACCCGTCAATCCATCGCGCACCCAGCATTTGCCGGTGCGTTCGTCAATGCCACACCGTTGCCAGGTGTTGGCACGAATGCGTTCGATGATGTGCTCTATCATCTCTGGTGGAGCAGGCTGGAGCAGGGGTGCAGGCAGTTTCGACTCGTCGACGCCATAGCCCCCGCTCTTCTGCAGCTCTATCACCTGCTCCTCGTCCATCAGCAGCGGCGAGATGACAGGTGGCGCATTGACCTTGCTGGCAAGCGCCTCCAGTTTGTACATGGGCATCTCTCGCAGCTTCGCCCGTATCTCGTCGAGCATCTCTTCTGCGGTTTGCTCGTCGCGGAACTCCATTCCCAGCCCCAGGTCCACGTTGACGTAGTTCTGGAGCACCATTCGGCGCACATGCTTCGCCATGCGCTCCAGTTCCGCCAGAATATCCTCCTCCCGGGTGCCCGAGAACGCGGGTTCCTCGTAAGCAGTGCCGAAGAAGTGTCCGGCCCAGCCGAGGTGCGTTTCCTTAATCTGACCGATGTTCATACGCGAGGGCACGCCCAGCGGGTTCAACACGATGTCTACCGGTGTGCCATCCGGCAAGAAGGGCATATCCTCGTCGGGCAGTATCTTGGAGATAACACCCTTGTTCCCGTGGCGACCAGCCATCTTATCGCCCTCCATCAGCTTGCGCTTCTGTGCCACGTACACACGCACAAGCATGTTCACACCCGGCGGCAGGTCATCGGCACTGATGCGCTCCAGGTCGCCGCCGCACCGCTCGCACTCGGGTCTTTCCTCCGGCCGCTTGCTGAAGTAGTGGATGTGTCCGCACTCCTTGCATCGGTATCGGAAACGGGAGAAGACCTTGACGTCGATAACCTTCCCCTTCTCGCCGTGCGGCAGGCGCAGGGATACGTCGCGCGTCTCCTCGGCTTTTTTACCGAAGATAGCGATAATCAACCTCTCCTCAGCGCTGAGCTCGCTCTGACCCTTCGGTTGCACTTTGCCAACCAGAATGTCCTCGGGCTGTACCTGCGCGCCGATGCGGATGATGCCATGCTCATCCAGGTCTTTCAGTGCATCTTCGCCCACGTTGGGGATGTCGCGCGTAATCTCCTCGGGACCCAGCTTTGTATCGCGCGCCTCTACCTCGTAGCGTTCGATATGGACGGAGCTGTACACGTCATCGCGCACGAGGCGCTGCGATACGAGGATGGCGTCCTCGTAGTTGTAGCCTCCCCAGGGCACGAAGCATACCAGCACATTCTTGCCCAGCGCGAGTTCGCCACGGTCGGAGCAAGGTCCGTCCGCGATAACCTGCCCCGCACGCACACGGTCGCCCCGATTCACGATGGGCTTCTGGGTGATGCAGGTGGACTGGTTGGACTGCATGGTGTTGAGCAGCGGATAGATGTCCAGGTCACCGTCTTCGGTGCGCACCACAATCTCTTCGGCGGTCACCTTGGTAACGGTACCATTGCGCCGTGCTATTACCAGCGCGCCAGAGTCCATCGCCGCACGTCGTTCCAGCCCGGTCTTGACAATCGGTGCGGACGAGCGCAACAGGGGCACCGCCTGTTTCTGCATGTTGGACCCCATCAACGCACGTGCGGCGTCATCGCTCTCCAGGAACGGTATCAGCGCAGTGGCGATGGACACCAGCTGCACCGGCGACACATCCATCAGCTGCACCTCTTCGCGGCGCACGATGGGATAACGGTTGGCTTCCGCCGATTGGTGACGCACCTGCACGAACTCGTCGGCGATGGTGCCGTCCTCCAGCAGCCGCGTGTCGCCGGGGGCGATGCGATACTGCTCCTCTTCCTCCGCCGACAGGTAGACGATTTCGTCGGTGACTTTGCCGTCGACCACCTTCCGGTAGGGTGTTTCGATGAACCCGAACTCGTTGACCCGGGCGAAGATAGCCAGCTGGCTGATTAAGCCGATGTTGGGGCCCTCCGGCGTCTCGATGGGGCATATGCGCCCATAATGGCTATCGTGAACGTCGCGCACCTCCAGAGTGGCAGACTGCCGCGTCAATCCGCCTGGACCGAGTGCGCTCAGGCGACGCTTGTGGGTCAGCTCGCTCAGCGGGTTGGTCTGGTCCATGAACTGCGACAGCTGGCTGGAACCGAAGAAAGACTTTATCGCCGCGGCGACGGGCTTAATCGCCAGTATCACCTGAGGCATAATCTGGTCGGCATCCATGCTGGTCATGCGCTCTTTGGCGACCTTCTCCATGCGCAGGAAGCCGTTGCGCAGCTGGCTTTGCAGCAGTTCGCCCACCGCACGCACGCGCTTGTTCTTCAGGTGGTCGATCTCGTCCACCTCGCCCTCGCCGCGCTCCAGTTTCAGCAGGTATTCCACTATCGCCACGAAGTCTTCCTTGGTAACGGTACGCACGTCTAGGGGAAGGTTCAGCCCCAGCTTCTTGTTCAGCTTGTACCGCCCCACCCGCGCCAGGTCATAGCGGCGGTTGTCATACAGCTGTGAGGCGATGAGCGCACGCGCCCCCTCTTCCGTCGCCGGGTCGCCCGGGCGCAGTTTGCGATAGATGTCCATCAACGCCTCGCGCTTGTCGTGGGTCGGGTCGTGCTCCAGCGTCGCCACAATCACGGAGGGTACGTCCAGCACCTCTATCTCCGGCAGACCCATGCTCTCGATGCGGCGCGCCACTTCATGGTCTATGCGATGAAACGCCTTAATCAGCGGTTTGCGCCCGCGAGGCTCCATGATGTCGGCGGTCGTCCACTTGCCCTCCAGCTGCTCGCGGGTGGGGTTCTCCAGACGCACGCGCGTGCCGAACAGGCGCAGGATGTCCTCGGTGGTATCGGCCGGAGAGGAGACCGCCACCTCCATCTCCAGCACGCTTTCCGGCAGGTCGGGCTTCTGCAGGAACTCTTCGGTGATACGGTCGCCGACGTTCA
>JAPWUZ010000105.1 GCA_028275265.1 Armatimonadota bacterium
GCCAGCGCCCCCTCACGGTAAAGCACATGCAAGCATGCCCACTGCCCGACCACCGTGGCCAGCGCGATGGAGAGCAGCATCGGCAACACCAGCTTGCGCAGAGGGATGCCATGCTCCTGTGCCAGTTTGAAACCCTCCATCTGGCTGGGCATGATGTGGCTGCGGTTCAATCGCCAGAACCAGTGGCTCAGCGCGGCAGCAGCCATCGTCGGAGCGGTCATCAGGGTGGAGTCGAACAGGCGGAACAGGCGGATCGGCTCCAGGTCCCACACGGTGTGCTGCCCGCCCGCTTCCGCCCGCACGCGCGTGATGCACAGCGCCAGCAGAAAGTAGGTCGCCACCATCAAAAGCACCCACAACAGGCTCATGCCTGCCAGCCACCAGAAGGCTGTAAAAGCCGCCAGTCCCACCAGCGCGCCCACCAGCGCCACGCGATACGGTAGCGGCTCTTCGGCGTCCAACGAACGGTCGCCACGCCATGCGGCAAAGAATATCTCTTTTAGATAGCCTCTGCTGGCATAAAGCAGTATCACCCCAAAAGTAACCCACGCCCCGATGCCCTGTTCGCTGACGTAAGGAAAATCGGGAATGTTGCTGTAGCCCAGCTGGTAGCCAATCACCATCTGCACCTTGATGAACAGGTAAAAAAACCAGCACGAGAACGAGACATCGAGCGGCACCAGATACGCCAACCCTATGGCGAAGGGATAAAACGTGCGCACAAACCACCCTACCGCCGTCCACGGAGGTTGTGTGAACTGGATGGGTACCGCTCGGGTCTGGAAGTAGGGCAGGTTGGGAAACCACTCATGCAAGCCGTTGAGCAGGTCCAGCCCCGCCGCTGCCAGAAACCCCAACCAGAGTGCGCGGGTACGCATCATTGCGCCGGGAGTGAACGGCTCAGTCAGCGCAAGAGGCAGGCGCACGATGGGGAAGGAAAGGCGCGTCTGGTCCATCCACGCCCGGCGGAAGATGGTGTTCAGGCAAAGCATCGTCCAGCCGGCGATAAAGATAAACAGGCTCCAGAACGCCAGCGGAGCCGCCCACATCTTCAGCACTTCCAGACGGTACAGGGTACTGTTGCCCTGAAAGAAGCCTTCCAGCAACTCTTTGTCCCAGACCAGCAACCAGCGCGGCAGGTGGGGGAACAGCGTGTCCTCCCAGCGGTTGGTCGGAGTGGCAAACCATCTCGCCCACCCCATGAGAGAGATGAGGTTAATGATAAAGTCATGCGTGGCGATGGTGCAGGACATCACCAGCATGACGTAGATGACCACCAGATCCGCCGGACTCAGCATCCAGCGCGGAGCCAGGCGACGCAACAGCGCGTTGAGGATCACCAGCACGAACAGGTAGAAGACGGGCGTTACAAACAGTGGATTGAGCGTGAGGATGGCATACCAGCGCAGCTCCGCCACGATGACCCAGTATACGTTCACAGGGATTAACAGAACACCCAGCAGGACAGCGCGCAGTGAGACGCCTGCCACAGGCTGACGAAGCGTGTCCCTGTCGGCAGAATCGGCGGGTGAATGTATGGCGAGTTCCGCACCGGTTCCCGGTATATCCATCGTGTCTACGAGTGAGCCAATCGCCTTACCGCCTGTATATCGCGTACCCAGACCGAACAGAGCAGGCTGACCTCTCCGCTGAATACTTCGTCGCGCAGGCTGTATTTGCCCTTCTAACGGTTCCCGGCGTTTGGAGCAAGACCGAAGCCGACGCTCCCGTCAAGCTGTTGGAAGGACTTCGGCGGTTGCGCCTGAAAGGGATAAGGGGTTATACTGAAAAAGGAGGGATGCCGATGAGCCAGCTAATTGCAAAAACCACACTGCCGAACGGTCAGCAGATTACCCTGTTGCAGGGTGACATCACTCAGGAACAGGTTGACGCTATCGTCAACGCTGCCAATGAGTGGTTGCAACATGGCGGAGGAGTGGCGGGCGCGATTGTGCGCGCTGGTGGTGAGGTGATTCAGCAGGAAAGCAACCGTATCGGGCACGTGCCGACGGGTGGCGCTGCGGTCACAGGTGCAGGCAGGCTCCCTGCGCGATATGTGATTCACGCTGTGGGTCCGATCTGGAACAACTACGCGCCTGAAGAAGCCGACCGCCTGCTGGCGAGTGCGGTTCGCAGCAGCCTTCAGCGAGCAGACGAGCTGGGTATCGCCACCATAGCCTTTCCCGCCATCAGCGCGGGCATCTACGGCTTCCCGAAAGACCGCTGCGCGAAGGTGATGCTGGAGACGATACAGGCGTACTTCGCCCAAAACCCCGGCAGCAGCGTCAAAGAGGTGCGTCTTGTGCTGTTTGATGCGCCCACCGTGCAGGCGTTTCAGCACGAGTTTGCCGCGCGATACGGCGCAGGATAGCGCGTTAGTCCGTCCGGCTCCGACGCTGTACCAGCACTTGCAGTGTCCGCACGGGCAGTTCGGCAGAGACACCGTGCCGCCAGAAGGTCTGGTGACGCTGTGGGCCTACCGATACCATTGCCACCGGCACGCCGGTCAGCTCCTCTACCTTCTGAACATACTGGCGCGCATTTTCGGGCAGATCGTCCCAGCTTGTCGCGTCGGCGATTTCCTCTTTCCAGCCCGGAAGCTGCTCATAGACTGGCTCACATTGCTCCAGTACCGCGCTGTCTGAGGGAAACTGCTCTGTAACCTGTCCATCGGGCAACCGGTAGGCGCGACATATCTTAACCGTTTCCAGTCCGCTCAGCACATCCAGCAAGGTCATGGCAAAGGCGGTAAGGCTGTTCACCTGCGCCGCGTAGCGCAACACCACCGCGTCCAGCCATCCACAGCGGCGTGGTCTACCCGTCGTTGTGCCGTACTCTCTACCCCGTTCGCGCAGGTAGTTGCCGATTTCGTTGGGCTGTTCGGTCGGGAAGGCACCTGCTCCCACGCGAGTGGTGTATGCTTTCACCACCCCGATGACTGCGTCGATGTGCGTGGGACCGATACCGGTTCCCACACACGCCCCGCCCGCCACGGGGTGGGAAGAGGTCACATACGGATATGTACCATGGTCCAGGTCCAGCAGCGTGCCCTGCGCTCCCTCGAAGACCACTCGCTGACCCTTTTGAACCGCCGTGTACACCAGCGGGTCGGTATCGGCAATCAGCGGACGAAGCACCGGTAGGTAGTCTTCATATTCACGCCAGATGTTTTCGAAAGTGGGACACTGGGTATCGTATACCCTTTCGAGCAAGCGGCTTTTCTCCTCCAGCGCACGGCGCAACGCCGCTGCAAATCGCTCGGGCTGGCGCAGGTCCGCCATGCGGATACCTTTTCGCGCCGCCTTATCGGCGTATGCGGGACCAATGCCCCTGCAGGTAGTTCCGATTTGCGCCGAGCCGCGCTGTTTCTCCTCCAGCGCATCCAGTAGCCGATGGTAGGGCATCACCACATGCGCGCTTGCGCTGATGCGCAGGTTATCCACCGGCACCCCTTGTACTTGCAGGGAGCGTATTTCCTCCACGAGCACCTGCGGGTCTACCACCACCCCGCTGGCGATGATGTTCATGACCTGCGGGCGGAAAATGCCGGAGGGCACCAGATGCAATTTGAACTCATGCCCATCGAAGCGAACGGTATGACCGGCGTTACTGCCACCACCATAGCGCACCACCATATCGGCATCCTGCGCCAGGCAGTCCACCACTTTGCCTTTCGCCTCGTCACCCCACTGGGCACCGACCACAACAACTACTGGCATGCGGCAGTCAACGGCGGAAGCCGCTTTCCTCCTTTCCGTTGCCCGAGGCAACAGGGTTGGTCAAAAACGATTGGATAGCCGGCACGGCTATCCAATGGGCGATAAACGCAAAAATGGAGCGGGAGACGGGACTCGAACCCGCGACATCCAGCTTGGGAAGCTGGCGTTCTGCCACTGAACTACTCCCGCTCGCTTCACGTTAATATTCTACACCCTCCCGCGGGAGTTGTCAAGCGGTTTTGAGGGTGTTCAGTTAGCACCAGGTCACACCTTGACCCGTTTCCAGCCGCCACGCTGGAAGTACAGAGCCGTGAGCAAACCAGAGACCATCATCGAAGCCGCCATCGCCCACCAGGCACCGTGAGTGCCGTAGCCCAAAGTCAATGCCAGCAGATAGGCAAGCGGCAGACGGAACAGCCACATGGTGATAAAGGTAATCCATGTGGGCGTGCGTGTATCGCCAGCCCCCTGAAACGCCCCTGAAAGCACCATCCCCAGCGCCAGAAACGGTTCGGCATAGGCGTTGATGCGCAGGTAATCGGCTGCGACCTGTACCACCAGAGGGTCGCGGGTGAACCAGTGAGCAAAAGCATAGGCAAACACATAGAACACGATGCCCATGACGGCCATAATGACGCCGGCTTGCGCGGTGGACATCCACGCATACCGGGAAGCGACGTCCGGGCGTTTCGCACCCAAACTCTGCCCCACCAGTGCGGTCGCCGCCATGCTGTAGCCCAGCCCGGGCATGAAGGCAATGGATTCAGCGGTCATGCCGATGGGCAACGCGGCAAGGGCGGCGGTTCCCTGCGGTGTCGCGGAGAGGATACGTGTGTACCCCAGCATACTGGTGATACGCAACAGAGCCTGCAGCGATGCGGGAGCACCGATGTTCACGATGCGCTTTGCCCACGCCATGTCCAGTCGCTGGAACTGCACGGCTTTGCCCATCACCGGATGCCTGCGCAGCGCCAGCCAGAACATGGCAAACCCGAACCACTGCGAGATGGTCAACGCGGTTGCCGCGCCTGCCAGCCCCATGCGGGGAAACGGACCAATGCCGAAAATCAGTGCAAAGTCCAGTGAGATATGCACCATGTTGACGAATACCATTACCTTGAGCGGCGTGCGCATATCGCCCATGCCGCGAAAAACTGCCCCCAGAGCCTGCCCTATGAACAGAGGCACAATGCCTAACAGAGCAATGGAGAAGAAAACAACGGTAGCACGCTCGGCGGAAGGTTCCATCCCCATCAGGTGGAAAGCAGGCTTCGCCAGCAGGTAGCCGATGACCATGCACGCCGTGCCCATGAGTGCAGCCAGGGTGAGGGATTGTCGCAGCGCTTTACGCGCATCGTCCAGCACCTGCCCACCAACGAACCGGGCAACCAGCGCGGTTGTTCCCGTCCCCACAATGAACGAAACAGCCATCAGCAAAAACATGCCCTGCCCCGCCACGCCCACCGCAGCGAGCGCATCCCGCCCCAATCGCCCCACAAACATGCGGTCCAGGAAAGCGTTGGTGGTCTGCAACAGGTTCGTCGTGACGGCAGGGATGCTGATGTCCCACACGTCGCGTGTGATGTCTCGCCACGAGGGCTCCTTCTGCGCGCGCAGAGCAGAAGGCAACATCGCCCGGGCGGAGTCAGCATCCGCCGAGTCCGGTTCTGGCAAAATGGGTGTAGAGTCCGGCATCCGCGAGTATCTACCAGTAGAAATGACGCATTTTATCTTACCACATCCGACTGCCTGATACCAGTGGAGTGCATAGGAGAACAAGGACTAGCGCTCAATCATGCCCCACGGAAACACCGGTGCTCTTCCACGCGATTCGGCATGAAGCCAGCGGCTGTCCTCAAAGGAGAGCGTGTACCACCCCGAAGGGGCGTGGTCGGTCACCTTCCAGCCGGGGTCGGAAATCACCCACACCGTCTGCCCGTTTGGCAGGCGAACGCCCATTTCCACCAATAACCCGCCGGGTCCGTCTCCGTTGTCTGCCTGCACGGCAAGCAGGTTCCTGCCCGGCTTCAGCAACCGCGTGACGTCATAGCGTTCCGCCCTGCGGAAGTCGTCATCCTCGCCCACGAAAACACCGTTCACCCACAGGCGATAACGGTTATCAGCGGTAATTGACAGCGTGGCTTCGGTGGGTTTGGCGGGAAGTTCAAAGGCGCGTCGGGCATATACCGTCATGTTCGGCGTTTCCCATTGCCCGGGCAACCATATCCATTCCGCGAGCCAGTCCATGCCAACCACTCTGGAAATATCCGGGAAACGCACCGGCGCAGGCGGCTGGCGAAATACCCACGTTTCACCTTCCCGCACGCGCTGGTGTGTACGGAAGCGATGCCCCGGTTGCGAGCAGGCGAGAGTAATGAGATAGCCTGTACCCGCTCTTTGCACCCGCAGGTCGAACAGCAATCCCCGATAGAACAGGTTGCGCACCCCGGCGAACGCCAAGTCTTTGGGCAGTTTGGGGGAGATGTGCAAACCGTCCACATGTGCCTCTACCCCCAGAAAGCCGTACAGGAAGAAGGTGGGAACCAGCCCGCTCTCCGGGAAGGGAATGTCGGTACCGATTGCCCAGCCGTTGATATACGGCCTGCCGCCGAAATACACGGGATTGCCGCCGCAGAGGCGGTCGGGCTGGTCGTAACGGCGCAGGATGCCCCACAGTCGCTGCCAAGCGTTGTCTGCACCCAGCCAGCGGTGCCGTGCCATCAGGTCAAAGAAAGAGGTATACAGAATCGCGCCGCCGTTCTCGCAGTGCGTGTCGAACGGCTGGGAGGGTATCTCCGCCTTGCCTTCCAAATACCACCATCCCGAGCAGTCCAGCGTGTTCACGCGCGGCGCGAACTCAAAGAAATAAGTATCTGGCTTGCCGGTGGCGGTCGGCTCGTTTTCCATCCAGTGGTAGATACGCTTCGCCTTTTCGGTATCGCCCAGACCATATGCCAGTGCTTCGGTGTTGACATAAGTGAATCCGTAATCGTGGCGGTTGCCGTAAATGTCCACACAGCCGATGTACCGTCCTGCTGCCTCGTTCCAGAACGTCTCCTCGTAGCGGCGTTTCACCTGCTGTGCCAGCTGGCGATAGTAGCCGGGTGTGCGGGGAGCTGGGGCATCAGGCGTCTTCTCCTGCGACATCACCGACTCGATCTCCGCCATCGCGTGCAAACTGGCGTAGAAGTAGATGTTCTCATAGGCGGAGAGGTGTCCGAAGGGAATGTCATCCCAGTAGTTGGAGTGCAAGCCTTTCGTGGCGCCGTCGTGGTCGGGACTGTTGTCCACAAACAGCCCTTCCGCGCCCTTGCACTCGTTCAGCTGCCATTCCATCGCGCGGCGAATGCGGGCGATGTTGCGCCTCAGGAACTCTCTATCGCCGGTCCAGCAGTAGTAGCGCCAGCACCCGAGAATGAAGTTGGCGTTGGTCGTGAAGTGACGGGCGTCGTACTTCTCGTTGTCGGGGAAGGGCCACTCCTTGCGGTCGCCCCAGGTGTAGACGTAGCCGTCTTCGTCCAGCTTGTAGTGCAACAGATGCGCCCGTTCGCGTGCGTGCAGACCGGGCAAAGCCACCCAGTAGCGCGTACGTGCCAGCCATTCCATCCAGTCAGCCAGCGCAGGCGCAAGGGGCCAGCTGAAGGCGCGTTCGTAGTAGAAACGGTTGAGCAGGACGTCCAGGCGAGGGTCGGAACTGAAGAAACGCGGATAGAAAGCGGGCAGACGTCGTTCGTCATGGGGCAACACTTCCAGCGTGAGTGTCGCGCCGGTGTGCAGGCTCAGTCGCATCTGGTCGGCGGTCATCGCCCAGCGCAATTCGCCGTTCAGGTTGCGCCAGCGGTAGTCTGCCGTGCCGTTGCCGGTCATCTCCAGCCAGTCGCTCGCGTCCATGCCCCACTCCAGCCCATCGCGACGCTTGAGCTGCTCCACCGGCAGGTACCTACCGGTATCGGAGAAGAAGCGACGGAAGGGAATGTGCTCGGGGTCGGTAGTATCGGTTCCCTCCGCCTTCCACGACGTGAGCAACACCCACTCCCCCATCTTGCCGCCCTTTACGGCAATCTGCAGCCGGTTGCGGGTCAGCGTGTAGATAACGTCCACCCGGTGCACATCGAACAGCCCCAGGCGCACGCACCGTTCTCCTTCCTGCACAGGTTGCCCATCGCGCAGAGGCATGGATTGAGGCAATCGTCGCTCCGGTGCGCTCCACCAGCCGATGGTGCCCGCTGGCTCGCTCATCTGCACGCGGTAGCGACCTGCCGGCTGCGGTGCAACCACCAGACGAACCCATCCGTTATCCTGCACGTTGGTGAACTTCTGGCGGGCAATCTGCTGCCACGTGCCGTTCTGCAGTTTCCAGAGGCTGAGGGTCATGCCGCTACCGGAGGTGTACCACGTCGGGCAGTTGACCTCCACGACGGTCAATCCCGGCTCGTTGACCTCAAACTCCTGCGCCAGGGTATGTCCGGGTTCCAGACGTAACGCCTCCTTGCGCTCCGCCGAGGCAAGCAGTTTTCGGGGAACCAGCAATGTGGCACCTCGCCAAACAAGCCGATTACCTAAGACGTGTCCTTCACCCGTCGGCGGGAGGCTCAAAGCTGCGTCATCGCCCGCCACCAGCCCCAAGAAGCGCGAGGGACGGTAGTTGCCCTTGCCCG
>JAPWUZ010000103.1 GCA_028275265.1 Armatimonadota bacterium
GATATCGGCACAGCTGGCGCAGGATTTCTCGCCGGATAGTGTGAATTATCAAGAGTACCAGAGGCTCATCGCAGAGCTACACTCCGACGCGCAGCGCAACCGAAGGGAGTGAGTCCAGACGTGGAGATGGAACACATCCACGAAAACGGGCACGTGCGGAAGCTCGTCCAGCAAGGCAAAGACAGAGGCTATGTGAGCTCTGAAGAGCTGAGCGATGTCCTCTCCGAGATGGATGTGGACGCGGACGAGCTGGAACAGATGCTGGAGTTCCTCGATGTGGAGGGCATTCAGGTGGTAGACGCCGTCAAAGAACTGCCCATGATGGAAGATGGCTACGACCTCGGTGCCTCTGTCAAAGACTACGAGCTTGCCGATCAGGAAATCGCACAACTGGAAGGCATCCCTCTCGACGACTCGGTGCGCATGTGGTTGCGGGAAATCGGGAAGACGCCCTTGTTGACCCCCGAAGAAGAACAACATCTGGCACGCCTGGTCGCCCAGGGAGACGAAGAAGCCAAACGCAAACTCACCCTCGCCAACCTGCGCCTCGTGGTCTCCATTGCGAAACGCTACAGCGGACGCGGCATGGCGTTCTCCGACCTCATTCAGGAGGGTAATCTGGGGTTGATACGAGCGGTGGAAAAATTCGACTACCGCCGGGGCTACAAATTCAGCACTTACGCCACGTGGTGGATTCGGCAGGCAATCACTCGCGCCATTGCTGACCAGGCACGTACCATCCGCATCCCCGTGCACATGGTGGAAACCATTAACCGCCTGATGAAACGACGCAGCCACCTGGAACAACAGTTAGGACGCGCCCCGACCCCCGAAGAGCTGGCGGAAGACATGGGCATCTCGGTAGACAAGGTAAATGAGATTATTCGTATCGCGCCGGAACCGCTGTCGCTGGACACTCCCGTGGGTGAAGAGGAAGACAGCCATCTCATGGACTTTATCGAGGACGATAACTGCGACTCCCCGACCGAAGCCGCCGACCGCAGTCTGTTGCGCGACCGAATCGAGGAGGCACTGCGCGTGCTGACCGACCGCGAGCGCGAGGTCATCAAAATGCGCTTTGGCCTCATAGACGGAATGCCCCATACCCTCGAGGAGGTCGGCAGGTACTTTAACGTCACGCGGGAGCGCATTCGGCAGATCGAAGCCAAAGCCATCAAGAAGCTGCGTAACCGCAATAACTGCAAGAAACTACGCGACTACTCCAGTGGTTTGTAAAGGATGCCTTCCGGACGGGTTCATGACGCGATTACCATCGTCACCGCCGCTGCTTCGGTACCGGTGATTGCCCGACTGCACCCGTCGCCCGACTGGGCATCGGTGGGAGTGGGCGTTGGGGCGTACCTGTTTTCGGGTCTGGCACTGTCACCCGATTTGGACGTGAACTCTCGTGCCTACCGTCGTTGGGGCATGTTCCGTTTCTTCTGGCTTCCTTATCAGATACTGGTGCCACATCGTCACTGGCTGTCGCACAGCTGGCTACTGGGTCCGCTGCTGCGCGCGCTTTACTTCTTCATCATGCTGTACCTGCTGCTGAGGCTTGGCATGAACGCCATCGACCTGTGGATAGTGCGCATTAACCAGTCCGAGATACTGCGCGCACTGGAGCGAGAGCTGCGCCTGAGTCTTCAGTCTCATGTCACATGGGCACAATCCGCGCTCATGGGTTTGATTGCGGGAGGCATTGTGCACTCCGCTACCGATGGCTTCGTCACGTGGTTTAAGAAGACGCTGTAGGCATGGAAGCCGTCACCCATCTCAAGCATCCTGCGTTCCGTGCCGCGTGCCGGTTAACCGAATCCGCGCCGCGTGAAGCGGAACACCGCTTCCTGATGGAGGGCGCGCTGCAGATTGCGAAAGCACTGCACGCTCCCCTGCGCCCACTGGAGGTCTATATCAAAGAAGAGACAGAACCCGGTCTGGCTGACGTCTGCGAGCAGGCTGGTATTGACGTCTACTCGGTCAGCAAAGGGCTGTTCCACCGATTGCTGGTCAGCGGCTACGAGACCAGCACCACCGCCGTCGCGGTGATGCCCTGGTGGGAGGTCGCACTGGAGCAGATTTGTGCTGAACGCGAAGGCATTGTGCTGGTGGCGGAGCGTATCCAGGATCCGCGTAATCTCGGGATGCTCATCCGAACCGCCGATGCGGCGCAGGCACGCGCTCTGGTGCTGGCATCGCCCCTTGCTGACCCCTACAGCCGCGCCTGTGTACGCTCCACCACCGGCAGCATCGCCTTTCTGCCTGTTGTCTCCTGCGCCAGCAGCGCGGAGGCGATTGAGGCTTTCCGCAGACACGGCTGGCGGCAGATTGGTTCCAGCGCACACGCCCAACGCCTATTGTGGGAGGAAGACCTGAAGCCCCCGTTCTGCCTGTGGGTGGGTAACGAGGAAACGGGCTTGCTTCCCGAAACGCGCGAGGCGATGGACACGCTGGTCCGCATCCCAATGGGTGGCGGGGCACACTCGCTGAACGTGGCGGTAGCGACGGGGATACTGTTGTTCGAGGCGGTCAGGCAGCAGAGCTTTTAGCAGGAACTCCACAGGAAAACGTTGTTCCATGCAGGAACACCCCTCTTTTCGCGCGAAGGCAGAATCAATACCATTGTCTGGAGGAGAGAGATGGCTGTTCGAATCGGCTTTTTCGGGTGTGGCGGTATTGCCGGCGCGCACTTCAACGCGCTTTCGCAAATACCCGAGGCACAACCGGTCGCTTTCTGTGATATCGACCTGTCTCGCGCCGAGGCAGCGGCGCAGCGATTTGGAGGAAAGGCTTATAACGACTGGAAGCAGATGCTGGAGAGTGAGAAGCTAGACGCGCTGTACGTGTGCGTACCACCGCACGCACACGTCGGAGCAGAGGAGGCTGCCGCCGAGCGTGGCATCCACCTGTTTGTGGAGAAGCCCGTTGCCCGCACGCTGGAAAAGGCAAAAGCCATCGAAGCCGCCATCGCCAAAGCGGGCATCATCAGCAGCGTGGGCTACCACTTCCGCTACATGGCGACCAGCCAGAAGGCACGCGAGCTGCTGGAAGGCAAAACGGTTGGCATGGTCACGGGCTGGTGGATGGGTGGGATGCCCGGCGTGGCGTGGTGGCGGGTCATGGAGCAGTCGGGTGGACAGTTCGTAGAGCAGACCACGCACATCGTTGACCTCGCCCGTTATCTCGTCGGCGACATCGTGGAAGTGTACGCGCTGATGACCAACCGCAAGCTGCATAAGGAGGTAGAAAACTACAGCGTGTACGATGTGGGGACGGTGGCGGTGAAGTTCGCCAACGGCGTCATCGGCGCGATCCACAACACCTGCCTGCTGAACATGGGCTGGCGCGTGGGGCTGGACATCGTCACCCCCGACCTGGTGGTGGAAACCGATTGGGGCAGCGTGAAAGCCACCGAGCCGGGCAAAGTGACCACGTATCAGCTGAGTAGCAATCCTTACCTGGAAGAGAACAAGGTGTTCATCAACGCCATTCTCACCGGGGACCGCTCGGCAATCCGCAGCACCTATGCCGACGCGGTGAAGACTCTCGCGGTCACGCTGGCGGCAAATCGCTCTGTAGAAACCGGACAACCCGAGACCGTATAGGAGGCACACTATGCCAGAAGAGACACCCGAACAGCGAGAACAGCGGCTGAAGTGGTTTCGCGAAGCGCGCTTCGGTATGTTCATCCACTGGGGCTTGTACTCGCAGCTGGGCAGGCACGAGTGGGTAATGAACCGCGAGCGCATCCCTGTCGAAGAGTACGAGAAACTGGCGGACACTTGGAAGCCCAAGCCCTACCCCGCCCGCTGGTGGGCAAGGCTGGCAAAGCTGGCAGGAATGCGCTATATGGTGATGACCACCAAGCACCATGAAGGCTTCTGCCTGTTCAACACGCAGTACACCGACTACAACGCGGTGAAGCGTGGACCCAAGCGCGATCTGGTGGCAGAGTTCGTGGAAGCCGCCCGCGCCGAGGGGCTGAAGGTGGGCTTCTACTACTCGCTCATGGACTGGCACCATCCCGATGGCGCGCGGTGCAAGCATGACGAAGCCGCTCGCAAGCGTTTCGTGGAGTTCACGCACGGCATTGTGCGCGAACTGATGACAAACTACGGCAAGATCGACATCATGTGGTACGACGTGAACTGGCCCCTCACCGCCGAAGAGTGGGAAGCGGAGAAGATGAACCGCATGGTGCGCGAGCTGCAGCCACACATTATCATCAACAACCGCTCCGGTCTGCCCGAAGATTTCGGCACTCCCGAACAGCACATCACCCCGGAAAAGGGCGGGCGCATGTGGGAAGCGTGTATGACCTTCAACGAAAGCTGGGGTTACACGCCCATCGATACCCGCTGGAAGGACGCCTGGCAGATTGTGGGCATGTTGCGTCAGGTGGCGGCCGGTGGCGGCAACCTGCTGCTGAATATCGGTCCCGCACCGGACGGCAGTGTGCCTGAAGTGTGCGAGCAGGAACTGCTGAAGGTGGGCAAGTGGCTGCAGGAATACGGTCCATCCGTCTACGACGCCACCGACCCGATGCAGCAGGAGTGGATGATTACCGGCGCGTTCACCCGCAAGGGGCAAACGCTGTACTACCACTGCAACCGCTGGCCGGGCAGCGAGCTGGCGATAGGCGGTCTGCAGTGTAAAGTACTTCGCGCGCGCCTGATGAACGGACCCGAGGTGGCGTTCACGCAGACGGAGAACCGCCTCGTGCTGCACGGCTTGCCCGAAACACCGCCCAACCCCCTCTGCACCGTCATCGAGATGGAGGTGGAAGGCGAGCCCAAACAGGTACTGGGTGCGGGTTACGTGCTAATAGAACAGGACCCGTGGCGCTAGGTACACGGTAGAACACCATCGCAGCCAACGGGGGCACGGTGGATGTGCCCCCGCAAATTGTTGATAAGTAGAATCTCGCGGATTCATCGTACACCCCTCCTGTCCGTTTGCAAACATGCGTTTAGCATGGTAAAATTGTGTAAAACTGGTGCGGGGGGTGCAAGTAAGATGTTGTCCGAGCAAGAGGTGCAGTTCTTCCAAGAAAACGGCTATCTCCCGGCGCGTCCGCTGCTGACCGCCGAGGAGGTCGCCCGCTTGCGCGAGCGGTTTTATGCGCTGCTGGAAGGCAGGTCCAGCAAAAAGCCCGAAGCCATGCGAAACCTTTACGGCGACGAGGAGCGCGTGGTCATCCAGATAGTGAACGCCTGGGAGGCGGACGACGAGTTCTACCGCTATCTGTTCCACCCGAAGCTCACAGAAGCGGTGGCTAAACTGATGAATACCGATACGGTGCGCGTGTGGCACGACCAGATACAGTACAAGCCTCCCTACCAGGGCGGACCCACGATATGGCATCAGGACCATCCCTACTGGCCCGTGTTGCAACCGCCGGACCTCGTCAGCGCGTGGCTCGCCCTCGAGGATGCCGACGTGGAGAACGGCTGTATGCACGTGGTGCCGCGCAGCCACCGATGGGGCAAGTATGACGAGGGCACGGTCGGCATTCGGGAGGAAGACTGGGGACCAGCGCATGACCCGTCGTTTGTGCCGCCTGGCGAGACCGTCGAGGTAGTGCCCTGTCCGGTGAAGGCAGGAGAGGTCATGTTCCACCACTGTTTGACCTGGCACGGAACTCCGCCGAACCGCAGCCCGCGCGGACGCCCCGGTTTTGCAGTGCATTTTATGCCCGGACACACCCGTTACGAACCCACGCGGGGTCACCTGATTGAGCACCGCATCACGGTCAAGCCGGGCGAGATTCTGCAGGGAGACTACTTCCCCGTTGTCTGGCAAAACGGTCCGGTAACACCGCCACCCAAACCAGAGGAGTAGTTAGTTGTAGGGGCTGGACCAGGGCGGTCCTGCCCCTTTCGCCTGAGTACAGAGCTATCTTCATTAACCACGTAGGAGTGACACAGTTGCGATGAACATCTAACAAGTCACGATCGGGCACGCCAAAGGTTCGCTCGCCCCACGTGGGCTTCCACAACACTTTGGTCACGTACGCTTCATACATGCCCAGCAGCGCGCCCGCCAGAAAGAGGATATTCAGGTTCAGCCGCTTTGGACGAAAGATAAGCCAGCTCAACACCAGGACGTGTAAGGTGTAAAGCGGAAATACCACCAGCACTCCCAACAGGGTGAAAAAAGGAAAAGGCGAAGAGAAGCTAACCACCTCGGTGAGGATGACCGAGATGGTTCCCCAAAGCACCCAGAAGAGCGCACGCTGCCGGAAGGGAACGTCAGGCATGGTCGTTCACCAGTGTTTGTTTCTCCCCGCTCAGCAACCATACCTGCCCGGTGCTCCAGTCGTAGCACAGAGGTGCGTCCGAGCCATGCGGGCATTCTGCCAGCAGTCTGCCGTCCGCCCCGACAACCATCGCTCCACCGAAGCAGGGAAGGTCCACATCTACCTCCAAGGAGTTCACTATCACGGCGGGTACTCCTGCCCGCCTTACCGCTTGCAGATACACACGCCGTTCCCTGCAAGACCAGCGATCCGGATCGGGAGAGGCCTTGTCAAAACACCGCGCCATCGGAACCAGCAAAAGGCTGAGCCGTGGGTTCAGCTGCTGCACCACCCGCTTGCTGAACAGGTCGCCGCAGATAAGAACGCTGACCGCTCCGAACTCACAGTGTACGCCATGCACTTCGTGGCCTTTTAGAAACGGCGGCTTCTCCACGTTCTTCCGATGTACAAGAGCGACTTCGCCATTCCTGTCCAGCAATACCGCCGTATTGTAGAAGCCGTGAGAGCTGACCTCCAGCATCCCGAAACAGAGGTAAACCCCGTATTGCCTTGCGATAACAGAAACCCGGGCTACGGTGGGTCCCGGCACAGCCTCTGCAAACCGCGCGATTTGCGCCTCTTCGCTCAGATAGCCGGTAAAGGTGCATTCCGGTAAGCAAACAAGGTCAGGGTGCAGTGGGGCAAGCCGCTCCACTTGCTGACAGAAGCGGTCAAAGTTGGATTGGACATCGCCCGGGCGTGTCCGGAGCGGGATCAGAGCGGTGCGCATGCCGAACCCCAATAAAAAATGGCGGAGAGTCCGGGATTCGAACCCGGGGTAGAGGCTTTAGATGCCCCTACAACCGCTTAGCAGGCGGCCGCTTTCGACCACTCAGCCAACTCTCCGCACGGTGCTATTATAGCACAAGTGTCGCAAGGAAGCAAGGGGTGCTGCTACGCGTCAGCCTTCACCCACCTCTCCAAAGCACTTTACCAGCACTCCAAAATCAAACAGGCTCACTTCCCCATCGCCGTCCAGGTCGGCGTTTGGGTTCCAGTGTGCATCGCCCGGCATGCTGCCAAACGCCTGCACCAATGCGCCAAAATCAAACAGCGTGACCTCATTATCTCCATCGATATCTCCATTCACCAGTTCCACATCCACTACCGCACCGGGTAGCGACACGGCGCGCACCACCCGCTGCAGCCAGTGCGTTCCGCGAACGGCGACATCGTATATACCCGCAGGTATATTCGTTTCGTAGACCACCTCAAACTCTCCATCCACGGAGAGCGGCAACGTCCCCTGCCAGACCGTTGCTCCCGTGCTATTGCGTACCTGAACCTGCACCTCCTGGCAGCGGTACTCGCCCGCGTAATCGCCCAGCGTCACCCTGCCAAGTAGCATCGGTCGCGCTTGAAGAGAGAAGTTATCCACGTCTAGAGTGGTCGTTGCGACGGGCCAGTAAATTCCGCACCATGTCCACAGCGTGAGCCGCTCACCAGTCGGCACGACGACCGTATCCACTCTGCGCCACGAAAAGGAGGGCACGTTTGTGGAAACCAACCACACGATGCTGGGATTGGTGGGGCTGGTGCCGCCGCTCAGGTCGTAACCTATCCGGAACTCCTGTCCGGCGCCCGGGTCGTTCGTGCCGGCGGACAGATAGTCGAACGTCAGACGATAGGGCACGCCCCGCACCACCTCTACCACCTGATACACTCCTCCGCGAAAGGACTGCCCGGCTATCTGCCCGCTGATGATGCGCTGTGCGCTGCCCGGCACCCCGCCCACCTGCCAGAAATGCGCGCTACCTGGCCAAAGCGGGTTGACCGTGCCTGCGTCCCAGGTGTTCCACCCGTTGGCAACGGTCTCCCCGGAGATGTTTGTAAAGCCCAGTTCGAAGTCCCCATTTAGCACGGGGTTGCGCAGCGAGCGCGGCTTGTTGGCAATCACATCCGCCAGCCACTGCGCAATGGGCTCGACGTCAAACGACCACCAGCCGCTGGGATCACCGATTTGGAACAGCGTCACTCCCAGCACATAGGGGTCTTTTTTCAGCTCGCTGTCATACCACAGCAGCCACTTCTGGAACTTCGCCGCGTCACCTCTGGCACGCCAGCCGTCTTGATTGGGGTTGCCTGCACGGTCGATGCCGCCTTCTGTCAGTATCATCGGCAGGTTCGCCAGGTCACGATGTCGCTCGCGCAAATATTCATAAAAGATCCGGTACCGCAGGCTGAACCAGTATTCCACGGCGGGGTCAGTGGTGTAGTCGACAG
>JAPWUZ010000101.1 GCA_028275265.1 Armatimonadota bacterium
GGCATCCGGCAGTGGCAGGATAAGCCGTGGCGATTTTACATAACCGATAACCTGTTTGTGTCGAAGAGGTGAATAAAAGGGCACGGCACAGGCATCAGACATGCAGGAGATTTCCTCCTGTCCCGCGAATAGAAATTCGTACAACCGGCAAAAACCCCCAGCGCATCTTGACCTCCTTTCCGAAGGAAGCCACGGATGCCCGGCGGGCGAAAGGAGCCTGAGCAAGCATGATAACCCACGCACGATGCCTCGGCTACGACGAGGCGCAATCCTTAGTGAACGCACTCCATGCCATCCTGACGGAGAGCGAGGGCTACGAGGTCGAAAACGGTGCGTACTTCGTCTGGCAGGCGCCCAACGGCGCACAGATATGGCTGACCATGAAAGGCAGCAGCAAGTCGGGGGCTTCGATGGAAGTCGTGGACCTAGAACCCCACTATAACGGTGCAGGACGGATGCAGGCGGCAGTGGTGGAGATGGTTCCCTATGACGAGGAGGAGCTCACCGGCGCACTGTACGGCTGGAGCAGTCCCTTAAGCGTTGAGGACCCCGAAACGGGCTATTATCCGTTCAGTGTAGACCTGCGCGACTTCTCCACGCACCTGCACGCATGGCAAATCCTGCCTCGCATGGTTACGCTGCAGATTGCCGCCTTTGCGCAGGAAGCATGGTGCTTTGACGACGAGCAGAGCTACCTTCAGTCCGACCACAGCATCCTCACGGAGAGCGAGGACGAGGAGACAGGCGAACTGGTTACCCTGCGCCTCGCGCCGCAGGCGATGCTGCCCATCAACGAGGGCGCCAGCGACAACGTCGCGGGTAATTACGCCCTGCTGACCGGACGCATCGTGGAACTGCACCGGCTGCAAAACCCTCATACCGGCAAGAACTTCCTGGCGATGCTGGTAGATACCTACGGCGGCAGCGTGGACGTGGTGGCTCTCGAAGACGACGTGGAGGGTACGCCGCACACGGGCGGAACCATCAAGGCGTATGCCTGGCTCAGTGCACAGGTGATACCCACTGAGGAGAGTTAGCCCTTTGCAAGCCCTCACGCTTTGTGCTAAGATATGACCGCTATGCGGATACTGGTGACCAACGACGACGGCATCCTTGCTGAGGGCTTGCTGATGCTCAAGCGCGCCCTGGAACCGCTGGGAGAGGTATTTGTGGTTGCCCCCGAACGCCCTCGCAGCGGTTCTGGGCACTCTATTACCCTGCACAAGCCCCTGCGCCTGCACACGGTTCGGCTGGGTGACGGCTCACTGGGTTACTCCACCAACGGCACGCCCTCCGACTGCGTGACGCTCGGTGTGACAGTGGTGATGAACGGGCGGTGTGACCTGGTGTTCTCGGGCATCAATCAAGGAGCCAACCTCGGGTGGGACGTGACCTATTCAGGTACGGTGTCGGCGGCGATGGAGGGGGCGATTTTTAACATCCCTTCGGTGGCGATTTCCGTGTGCTGCGGTGACAACGAGCCGCCGGAGTACGACGCCGCGTTTCACTTTGCCCGCAATCTGGCAGAAGTCCTGCACGAGCGTAGATTGCCTCCACACACCCTGCTCAACGTCAATGTGCCCAACTGCACAATGGAGCAGGTGAAGGGGGTGGCGGTCACCCGTCAGGGCACGAGGCAATATGTAGACCGGGTGGAGGCGCGGGTGGACCCGTGGGGACGCAAGTACTACTGGCTGACAGGTAGCCTTGCCAACGAGGAGGTTCCGCCGGATAGCGATGTTGCCGCCATCCGCGCAGGCAAAATCTCGGTGACGCCCATCCATCTGGACCTCACTGCGGAGTCGTTGCTCGAAGAGCTGCGCCGATGGCCGCTGGAATAGGGTAAACTATTAAAACAGTTTCGCAGGCTAATGCCTGCGGCTACAGTGGAAGGTGATGACTTATCTGGAGGAGGGGTTCCATGAGACCTTTTCGCGTCATTGGTGTCTGGTTTGGACTGGCTCTGGGGTTATTGCTCACGCTGAGCGCGTATTCAGACGTGCGCAAAGGCTCGGCGGGCATTCACTCCTGGCGTATCTGGTCGCATATCTTCACTCTGGCATCGGAGGAGTTTGAGGGGCGCGGTTCGGGCACGAAGGGCAACGAGCTGGCAGCCTACTACATCGCCGAGCGGTTCGCAGAATACGGTCTGAAGCCGATTGGTACCTCGCGCTACCACGACCTGCAGGCGCCGATGGACGGCAGCGGCTATTTCCAGCCGTTTCGCGTGTACGTGGGTGCGGAAGCGGGCAAGGCGAATCGGCTGGAGGTGGATGTGAACGGAAAGCGGCTCACGTTTAAGGTGCGTGAGGATTTTATGCCCGATGCCGCCGCGACAACCGGCGGCGCGAAGGGTGAACTGGTGTTTGCCGGATACGGCATCCACGCCAGCCTTGCCGGTCACGAGGACTACACCGGGCTGGATGTGAAGGGCAAAGCGGTGCTGGTGCTGGAGGGCACGCCGCCCGTCACCGAGGGACCGAATCTGCTGCGCGCCTATCAGTCCGCCCGGGCGAAGGCACGTACGGCGAAAGAGCAGGGTGCGGTCGCGCTGATAGTGATACAAAAAGAGGATTCTCCCCTGCCGTCGTTCATCGGCGGACGCAGCACGGATACAGGCATTCCGGTGGTTATCCTGCGCCGGAAAGCGGCGGAGAAACTGCTTGGCGCGTGCGGGGCTTCGCTGGACGAACTATGGCAGAACCCGGAAGCGCGTCCGTTGCCAAACGCACAGGTAAGCGTGCAGACGGAGGTCGTCCAGAAGTACGGCGAAACCGCCAATATCATCGGCGTGGTGGAGGGTACCGACCCGAAGCTGAAGGATGAGTACATCATTATCGGTGCGCATATGGACCACCTGGGATGGGGCTATCAGGGTGGTTCCATGTATACGGGCAAGCTGCCTGCCATACACTACGGCGCGGACGATAACGCCTCGGGCACGGCTGGTCTACTGGAGCTGGCTCAGTACTTCGCCGCCAATCCCACAAAGCGGTCTCTCATCTTTATGGCGTTTTCCGGTGAGGAACTGGGCTTGCTGGGATCAGCGCATTATACCCGCAATCCGATTATCCCGCTGGAGAAAACGGTCGCCATGTTGAACATGGACATGATTGGGCGTTTGCGCGACAACCAGCTGAGCGTCATCGGCGTGGACTCCTCTCCGGCTTGGTCACCCTTACTCGATGAACTCAATGCCGAGGCTGGCTTCAATCTGGCGACGGGCGGCGGTGGGTTTGGCGGTGGCAGTGACCACGCTTCCTTCCTGGCGAAGCGAATCCCTGTGCTGTTCTTCTTTACCGGGATGCATCGCGAGTACCACACTCCCGCCGATAAACCGGAGTTGATTAACGCGGCAGGAGAGGCTCGCGTGGTGCGGTTTGTAGCCGGTATTGCCGAGCGCATCGCCAACGCTCCGGAGCGTATCACCTACAGCGAGCCGCGGGCAACACCCCGACGCACCGGCGGACCGGAGCGGGGAGTTCGCACCTACGTGGGTACGATACCCGACTACAGCGAGGACGTGAAAGGGTTGCGCCTGTCGGGTGTGCGCGAGGGCAGTCCGGCGCAGAAAGCAGGATTGCGCGCAGGCGATGTGATTGTCCGCTTCGGTAACTATAAGGTAGAGAACATCTACGACTACATGGACGCGCTGAACCGCTACAAGCCGGGTGATACAGTGACCGTCGCGGTACTCCGCAACGGTCGGGAGATTGAGGTGCAGCTGACGCTGGAAGCGCGTGCCGAGTAGCAGACTGTGGTCTAACGGCTAATCTTCGGGTATGGAGGCTCTCCTTCGCCCATGAAACGGGCCCGCGTGCTGATGTAGTCCAGCACGAACGCCCAGCGTGGCTTGGACGAGCGGTTGGGGGCGGAGTAGTGCAACACCATGCCATCGTGTAACACTACGTCGCCCGGCTGCGCCTCTACCAACACCGCCTGCGAAGTATCGATGCGGTCTGTGTCCACTGCCAGATGCGAAACGGTTTCCGTCCAGGTTGTGGAGGTGGTCAGGTTGCCCCAGCGATGACTGCCCGGAATGTATTGCATACAGCCGTTCTCTACGGTCGCTTCGTCCAGCGCAATCCACACCGCGACATGCAGGTAAGGCTCTTTGGGCTCAAAGGGGAAGTAGGGAATGTCCTGATGCCACGGCTTCTCGACACCGATGTGGGGTGGCTTCAGCAACGCTTTATCGGCAAAAAACCACACCTCGTCTCCGAGAATGTCCGTTGCCATAGAGATGATGCGTTGGTCGCGGATGATACTGGTCACGAGGGCATCGTTACCGTGCAGGTTCCATATCTTGCGAGCCGCATACAGTGGCTCCGAGACCTTCACCTTGTCGGACAGCACCGCCGGCTCCAGCTGAATCAGCACACCGTTGACCTGAACCGTGTCTGTCTCCGGCGGCTGCCCCTGAGTCAGCGAGTGAAGCCCTGTCCGCAGGTAGCCCGCTAGTGCTGTTTTGATGGACTCCACCTCCTCTGGGCGCAGTAAACCTCGAACTGGCAGGAAACCGTCTCGTTCAAACTGTGCTTTTTGTTCGGCACCCAATCCAGTAGTCATCGTCGCTCCCTCCTGATGACTGGATAATTTGCACCTCTATTCTACCATGTAGTGGTTTTATCCTGTAGCAGAACCGCCCTCGTCATCTGGCTCCTATCTAAGGAACGCTCTCCAGGGGAATTGCCGGTGGCGACGCTACCGTGTCAACCGTGTGCTGCGCTCGTGACGGGCGCGACGGAAGTAGTCGTCCCACAGCAGCAGATCGTAACGCTGTGCCAACTCGTGGACGCTGGTATCCTTGCGGTGGCAGGTGAGCAGGAAGCGCGCTTCCGGCTGAACGATGTCTATTTCCACCTCGTGCCCGAAGTCGCGCTTCATCTGCAGGAGTTTGTCATGGTTGTAGTCCAGATGCGCCACCAGGCAATCCAGATTCACACTCGCGCTGAGAACAGGCTGGTAGTTGGGTTGCGCTGCCTTGCGCACGCGCCCCAGCGGGTCTACCAGCATCCCCTGTGGGGAGCCAATCGCGCTCAGCATCCACCAGTGATGCTCCAGCGCCCAGTGCTGCAGCTGCATCCCGCCCGGATACATGGAGCTGAAGCACACCAGCTCCGCCCCTTTTGCGTGCAGGTCGTCTGCCACCTCGCGAAAGTTCAAGTCGAAGCAGATGGCGAAACCCACCCTGCCGAAATCGGTTTCTATCACCGTCGCTTGTGCGCCGGGAGCCACGCCCAGAGACAGTTCGCCCAGCGTGGGAAACATTTTATAGTAACTGCCGGCTATCTCGCCCTTGCGATCGAGCAGCACAATGGCATTGTAGACGGTGCTCCGGTGTTTGAGTAGAACAGGACAGGCGATGTGTGTCCGGTGCTGACGAGCGATTTCACTCAAGCGGGTGACGGTCTCGCCGTCCGGCGGCTCGGCGGTATTGAACCAGTCGCGTTCGCTCATGCCCAGACCGGTGAAGGTCTCTGGCAACAGAATCAAATCGGGATTGTCCCAGAGCGCCTGTTCCAGAAGTTGCGAGACATGATGCCAGTTTGCCTCACGGCTGCCCTGTCCATGAAAGTTGATACTGCATAGCCTGACCCATCGCGCCATAATACGACCCCCCTTAAGATAACCATTCGTGCAGGTGTTCTGCCACAAAAGCATCGTCGTTAAGATGCGGGTAGCTCCGATAGACGCGGTCGATCTCCTCCGCCTGTCCGAGGCTGAGCGTCTCGTTCGGATCCAGACACCAGATGCCCTCCAGCAATCCCTGTCGGCGCAGTACTTCGTGAATACCTGCGATACATCCCCTGAACCCGTTGGCGGCATCGAAGAAGGCGGCGTTGCAGTCGGTGACCTCTACCGCTAAACGCAACAGGTCAGCAGGGATGGTTTGCTCTCGGGCAACGGCGTGGCAGCGCTCCAGCAGTTCTACCGCGCGTTTAGTCCACACTGCCCAGTGCCCGAGCAAGCCGCCCACGATGCGTCGCTCCACCTGTTTGCCTCCCACTGTGAACCGGTAAGGGGTGACAAGGTCTATCACAATGTTATCGTCGTTGCCGGTGTAGAGGGCAATGTCGTCGCGCTCGGCTTCCGCGATGGCGCGTACCACGTCCAGCGTCTGATAGCGGTTGAAGGGGGCAATCTTGATGGCAACCACGTTCTCTATCTCTGCGAAACGCCGCCAGAAGTGGTAACTCAAAACCCTTCCGCCTACCGCCGGTTGCAGGTAGAACCCTACCAGCGGGATTACCTCCGCCACTTGCCGACAGTGGGCAATCAGTGTATCGTCATCCGCCTCCTTAAGCGCGGAAAGGCTCAACAAGCCCGCGTGGAAGCCCATCTCTCGTGCCAGCTCCGCTTCGTATAACGCCTGCGGGGTATCGCCGCATACTCCGGCGATGCGCACCAGTGGCTGGTGGCGCGTGGCGTCTGCGCGGTCAAACTCCTCGCGTGCCAGCTCCAGCAGGGGGCGGAACAGCCCGATTTTCGGGTCGCGGATAGCAAACTGCGTGGTGTGCACACCGACGGCGATGCCTCCTGCGCCCGCCGCGATATAGTATCGCCACAGGGCACGCTGGCGGCGTTCGTCCCAGCGTCGCTGCGCGTTCAGCGCGAGCGGGCTGGCAGGGATGACTACGCCCTGACGCAGAACTTCACAGGCGTTCATGGTATATCCTCTCCACCAGCTCCATCGTTCTCACCGCGTCGGCAAAACATGTCTGCGGTTGCTGTCCACTCTTGATGCAATCGATGAAATGGCGGTTCTCGTCGTAGAAGCCGAGGTAGCGATGCGGTGCATCGCTGCCCGCTGCCTCGGTGTTCAGGATGACCTCCGGCTCCAGAGAGCCGTCGCGATAGATGACGGCGCGGTCATCCGGCTCGGCGTAGGCGGAGATGTTGTGGGCGTGCATCTCCACCGAGTAGATGCGCCTGCCTGTTACCCAGTTCGTCAGCAGGATGCCTGTCGCGCCGCTTTCGAACTCCACCAGCGCATTGAAAGCATTGTACACCGGCGAGTGGAAACGGTCTACCTTGCTCACTATCTTTTTGACCTCGCCGCCCATCCAGCGCAGATTATCCACCGCGTGAATGGCGTCACAGGTGAGGATGTCCACCGCTCCGCCATAGTAGTCTTCGGTTCCCCCGCTTTTGACAAACCGCGCCAGGCATTGCGTGATGGCGCCGCGCTCCTCCACCCTGCGCCTTGCCTGTACCACCACGGGCACAAACCGACGCTGAAACCCCACCATCGTCAGGCAGTGGTGCTTTTCGGCAAGGCGCGCGAGGTTGCGTGTCTGCTCGGCCGTGATGCCTGGCGGTTTCTCGATGAATACATGGAGCCCACGTTGCAGGCAATCGGCAACGATGTCATACATCTGGTGTGGAGGCAGGATGATGTATACCGCCTGCAGTTGTATCTCGTTCAGCATCTGGCGGTAATCGCTGTACGTGCGCGGGATACCCCACCTTTGCGCGGTAGCAGCGGCACGTTCCGGGTTGAGGTCACATACCGCTGCGATTTGCACATCCTCCATTTCGCTGAGGGAGGGATAATGTGCGTAATTGGCATGTGACCCTGCGCCGATAAAGGCAACGGTTACGGGTTCGCTCATCTCGCTCACCTTACGGATATTTCATTCTCCGGTACTCCTGCGCGAAGGCGGCGCCATCGTAGCCCTCGTCGTCAGCAACTTCCGACAGCAGTATCTCGCAGTCGCCCTGTAACCACGACTGTCGTGCCGCCAGCGCCCACAGCTCGGGTTCTATCAGCTCCTCGATAGTTACAGGGGGGACGTCCGTCTCACCTGCCAGATAGGGGAGGGTCTTTTCCAGCAGGGCACGATAGAGCTGCGAAGCGTCTGCTTGAAACTGTGTCACGCCCTTCTCGGTGACGATAGTGGAGTAAAAAGGCATCCATTTTTCCGCTGTGCCGATGACCACGATGCCCATTCGTCCGTCTGACCAGCGTATCGCCACACGTCGCAGCACACCCTTGCCCAGATGCTGCACGCTGTACGCTCCGCCTCCCATAATCCCTGCCAGCATGGCGTAAGCGTGAATGCCGTAGTTGAACTCATCTACAGCGCAACCGCAGATGACTGTGTCCGGCGTGCCACGTTCTTCCGGCGGTTGTGCCAGCCATCGCTGGGTCTCATAGCAGAAACGCAGGGAGGAGCCTCCGGTAATGCGTATCCCACTGTGTGCCCACTCCACAATCTGTCGCAGGTCGCGCAGCTTACCGGCGATTGGTTTATCAATCAGTATCGCCTTACCCGCGTCGACAAAGGGACGCGCTTTCGCGATATGGGTATCCCAATCACAGCCGTGGAGGATGGCGCAGTCCACATCCTCTGCCACCTCCTCCAGCGAGCGATAAACGCGCGGGATGCCGTGTTCCTGTGCGAACCGCTCGGCGTAGCCCGGAGGATGCACCGACCCACCGTCCCATACTCCTGCAATCTCATGCCCCAGCTCGCGCTCGATCGGAATCCAGCTGGGCGGATGCGATGTATCCAGATCAACGATGCCGATTCTCATCATCATACCTCA
>JAPWUZ010000094.1 GCA_028275265.1 Armatimonadota bacterium
ATGAACCAGTCATCGGTGGGCTGTCCACGCAGGGGTATCGGCTCCAGAAAGCTGCGGATGACATCCTGCGGTCGTGGACGGTACACGCTGACCACATGCGCTCGCGCGTCGCGGATCCAGCGTGCGGAAAGCCCGCGTTGGCGCGCCTGCTGCGCCAGCTGCTCGAAGGCGTCCGGGTCGTAGGGTACTAGCACGTTTACCGTCGTCTCCGGAATGAGTCGGTACTGCCTTGCCACTTCCACGAAGTCCCGCGCTTCAATCGCTTCCTGCAGGTCTTTGCGCAGCCCTTCGGGGCGCGTGAGGTCGTACAGCAGGCGGTAGTATTCGGTGTACAGCGCAGGGTCGTAAAGGTCTGCATTGCCCTGGCGCTGCTTCAGATAACCCTGCGTGACGGAAGCCGCCTGCTGGTATGCGCCGGGCGGATACTTCTCTTCCTCCGGAGTGAACAGCACCACCCTGCCCGCCGACAGTTTGCCGTTTCGGTTGCACCGTCCGGCTGCCTGTGCGATGCTGTCCAGCGGGGCATAGGCGCGATAGACTATCGGAAAGTCCACGTCTACCCCTGCCTCCACGCACTGGGTGGAGATAAGCAAACAGCGTTTGCCCTGTTCCAGCCGCTGGCGCACCTCTTCCAACACCTCCTGCCGGTGCGCCGGGCACATGTTGGTGGAAAGATGGTACAGTCCATCGCCGTTATCCTGTGCTTGCAGCAGGCGTGCCAGGTGTGCGGCGTGTTTTTTGACGTTCAACACGCACAACGCCTGCTCCTGCCGTATTAACTCCTGCGCCAGATCGTCCCATGAGAGGCTGTCGCTGCGGACTTCCAGATGCGTGCGCCGTGCCATCTGGAACAGCTGCGGGTGGCTTTTGGCAATCTCGCGCGGCTGCCAGCCCACCGTGCCCTTCACGGCAATGTGCTGATGCAGGTGGTCGAAGGCGGGTTGTGTCGCGGTGGCGAATACGATGGTGCTGCCGAAGCGGCTCGCCAATCGTGACAGCGCCTGCAAGGTGGGTACCACTAGGTTCAGCGGCAGCGTCTGCACCTCGTCGAAAAGGATGACGCTTTTGGCGAGGCGGTGCAGTTTGCGGCAGGCGGAAGGGCTGTTGGAGAACAGCGACTCCAGCATCTGCACGCTGGTGGTGACTACTATGGGCGCATCCCAGTTTTCTGCCAGCAGGCGTTCCACGCACGATTTACCCTCCTGCTGGTCATCGCCGCGCGGGGCTTCTGCGCCCGTTCCACTGAGGCTGTGATGCTCGATCACGTAGCCCTCGCCGAAATGGGGCTCCAGCAGGTCGCGGTACACCTTCGCGGTCTGCTCGATGATACTGAGGTAGGGTATAACCACCACGATACGGCGCAGGTCATGCAGTGCGGCATGTCGCAGCGCGAACCCCAGCATTGCCAGTGTCTTGCCTGCGCCCGTAGGCGCGGTGAGGGTGAAGATACCGGGGGACTGCTCCGCTGCCTGCAGGCAGTCGTCCCACAACTGCTGTCGCATCTGCAGGACGGTCTTGGCAGCGCGGGAGTTCCGGCTGAGCTGCTGCACGTGGTCGCTCAGCACCTGCAGAGCGCGCTGAGGCTGCAGCGGCGGACCCGAAGGTCGCTCCTCGCCGAAGTGGCGCGCGGTGTCCAGAAAGTCGGCATCCACCAGTGCGGAGAACAGCATCCGCACGTCCAGCATCTGCGCAGCCTGGTGCAGTTGTTGTTCTGCGTTCGCGCTGAGGTCTAAGAAAGGACGGGAAGGTTTCTGCGGCGACAAGCCGTCCGCTTGCAGTCGCTGGAGTAAAAGGTCAATGTCGCTTTCGGAAAGACGCAGGTTCAGGGGATGCTGTTGAGCGAGCGACTTCGGGTCGAGGTGGCTTTTGATGGTTGCCGAATCTATCCGCTGCAAGCCGAGGTGGTGTCCCCAGATAGCCATCGCCGCGGCAACGCTCTGGTAGCGGAGGAGGGCAGCCCACGCCCCTGCCGACCAGTGGTCGATGCCCTTCGCTTCTCCTTGCAAGCGTTTCTGGAACAGGTCGCCGTATTTGCCCAGGTCATGCAGCAGTCCCGCGAGGGTGGCTTCCTCCTCTGCACCGAAGGGGGCAGCGAAGTCATGGGCGGTGTGTGCCACCTGTTCGAGGTGTTCACGCAGGGATTGGGCAATACCGCTCTTGCCCGCGCTGTGCGCCACATAATCAACAGACATGGTGACCTCCTGGTTATGCGAATATTTGGCATATTATACACGATGCGTTGTCGCTTGTCACGAAATGTAAGATAACAACATGACAAGAGTCTGCGTGGAAATGTCAGTTTGCGAAAAGCGCGTGAATAGGGGCGAAAAAATCTCAGAATCGTGCGCTGATGTCTGCGTCAAGGGTGAAGGCTTTGTAGTTGTAGTTGGCGTACTGGGCGTCGCGGTTGGATCGCTCCTGCAGGCGGATGCTGAGGGTGAAGGCGAGGTAACGATTGATTTCATATTCATAGCCCAGCGCGCTGTCGCGGTCGACGCTACCGAAGAAGCCCTGCACGTCGGAGAAGCGATGCTCCAGGAACGCGCTCTGGCGCGGGGCGAAGGGATACTCCAGTCGCAGCGAGTATGCCAGCATCTTCTGGTCCTGCCGCTGCCCGCTGCCGCCCAGCGAGAAGAGGCTGGAGGAGAGCATCCGCTGCGCCTGCAGGTTCAGTATCAGCTTGCGGGTCAGCTCGGTGCGCAGGGTGAAGTAGACGATATCGGTGTTCGCCCCATCGCTGCTGCCGATGTAGTTGACGTTCTGGCGCGTGAGGTTCAGGGCGAGGCTGGTCTTGTCGGAGAGACGGTAGTTCACTCCCAGATTCAGACCGGTCATGTTGGTGTTCGTGAGGTTATCGCCCGCGCTCAGCTGCTGCATGACGCTGAGGTCTACCGACAGGTTGTCGCTGGGGGTGTAGTTGACCGTGAGGTTGTGAGAGCGGCTCTTCACGCCGATACTGGCGTAGCTAAGTCCGCTAGAGATGGGGTTATAGTAGCCGCCGCTGTAGTTGCCGCCTGCGCCGTAGCCCATGCCCCAGCCCGACTGGTAGCCGCCTGGACCGATAAACGAGCCGCCCAACGAGCCACCCAGATAGCTACCCGTGCTGGAAAGCGTGCCTGAATCGCGCAGGGCAAACTGGTAGTTGAGGTTGAGGTTCTTCCAGGGTGTCCACCGCACCCCCGCACTCACGTCCTGCGCGTTGTTGCTGCTGTTGGCGGAGCGGCTCCGCCCCCGCGCCAGCACGCCGTTGAACGCCAGCCGCTCGGACTGGTTCCAGCTCCAGGTGAGGCGAAGCATGTCACTGGAACTATTGTAGGTATTCGTGGTGGGGTTGCCGCCCGCAGTAAAGGTGCTGACGCTGCTGGCGCGGGTACTCAACAGGTCGAGGCTGAGCGAGACGCTTCCCAGTTTATGCGTCAGGCTGATGTTGCGGCTCTGGTTCTCGCTGGAGCCATAGCTGCCAGAGTTGTTGCGCTGGCTGAGCCACGAGATACGTACCTGCGGCGCTTTGGGCAGGTTCAAGGTAGCGTCGAAGGATGTGTTACTGACGGACGCAGTGCCCGTGCGTTGCGAGCCGCTGAGGTAGCTGCCGACGTAATCGGGAACCTGCATCCGATCAATGGTCAGCCGTGCGTTCAGGTGCTGATCGCCGACGTACTCGATGGAGTGGCTGTAGCCCTTTTCCTGGCGCCGGAACCCCACGCTTTCCACCGTGACGAAATCGGGGTCGATGTCGCGCCACAGGGTGGTCCAGCGCAGCTTGCCCAGATTCAGTGTGGCGTTGAGCATCTTGCCCTGTCCTTCCTGCGTGCTGGCTCCGCGTTCCGCGCTGCTGCGGGCAGCGTAAAAACCGATACTGCCCAGTTTGCCCAGCTGCCAGTTCAGGTCATAGCCCATCACGCGCCGCGAACCGAGTGTGGCATTACCGGTCAGGCGCGGAACGTAGGTGATGCTGATAATGCTGGTGGCGGGGATGGCACGGTTGAGGTAAATGCGATAGGGGATATCGGGGTCCACGAAGAAATCGCCTTCCCCGCGTTTGGCGCCCTGTTGCTGGGGCACGCCGTCCACCGTGGCGATGACCGCACTGCCCGGCTCCACCGGATACTGCAGCTCATAGGGCGATAGCGGGTTGCCGTAGCCGTAGAACCGCTCGGTCTTGGTGCGCAAGCCGGTGGAGGACCTGGCGTCCTGGCGCAGGGCAATCACGCCCAGATTCAGTGACCCGAGGGGAGCCTCTACACGCCATCCCGTCAGCTTGCCCGAAGGTTCGTTATAACCTTCTGCCTCAAAGCTGACCAGAATGGTGGATGTGCGTGGGATGATGATGCCCTCCTTGAAGGTCAGCAGTCCGGTGAAATAGTCGATTTCGTAGTCTCTGCCGCGTACCATCTCGCGCCCGTCGACGCGCACCCGCTCCGAGCCGTCCAGAATCTGGCTGGCGTTGAGGTAGTAGGGACCGCCACTGTCGTTTCCGTAAATGACGCTGGTGCGGGCGGTAGCGCGGGTCTCGCTGTAGATTCCGCTGACCTTCAGAGGGATGGACGGGCTGAGGCCCGTGCTGACGTGGATACCCCGCAACGTCTTATTGAAGGATACCAGCTCATTGCCCCCCAGCGCGGCGGTGATATCTCCCAGATCGATTCGTGTGCCTCCCCGCTCGTAGTTGATAGACAACCGCCTGTCCTGCGGCGTGCCGAAGGGGGTGTTGGTCAGTCGCCAGTTGAAGTTGAACAGGTCGAACACTTTGGTACCGATGATGGAGAGCTCGGTGAAGTCGGTAACGGGTCTGCCTCCCTGTCCGAAGTAATAGGAATCGCTGTAGGCATTGCGGTCGCCGCTCACCCGGGCGATATGGAATCCGATTTTCTTGCTGCCGCTCAGCTGTATCTTGCGGTTGAACTCTTCGGAAAGCGCGCGGAAAGGATCTCTGGGACGGCGTTTCTCTTCCACAGGTCTGCGCTGTACGGTAATGGTGGACTGCTTCGGTTCTTCGGATGGCGGTGTGGGCGCAGGTCGATTGGCGCGCGGGGACGCGGTTTGCGGAGGGGGAGTCGGCTGGTTTTCGGTTGGCGTACGCAACAGCTCCTCTATCCGCGTGGGCTTGACGCGCTTGTTGAACAGCGACGGCTGTTGAGCCTGACGCACATCCTCTATCGAAATCTGCGCCGGTGGCTCGTCCAGCGGAAACGCCAGACACATCGCCGATGCCCATAACCACAAAACGCTCAGCAAGGTCAGCCTCTGCATCGACCTGACCACCTCACGAAACCAGCCCGAGCAAGGCATCCATGTTGCGCCATGCCAGTTCGCGCTGCCGGGCGGCGTAGGCTTTCACACGATCGCGCAAGACGTGCTGCTGCTCCCATATTTCGGCAAGATGTTGCTGCAAAACGTGTTCGTTTACATCGGCTACTTCCAATACATGTTTGGGCTCCACAGGCTCCCAAAAGGCGCGCACCTTTGGGTCGTAACTGATAGCCAGAGCGGGCACGCCCGATGCTGCTGCCAGCATGAGCGCGTGCAGCCTCACCCCAACTACCACCCGACAACACGCCAGCACAGCCTTGACCTCCTGCACCGAAAGCGGCTCGTTCAACACTATCGCTTCCGGCACACGCAAAGCAATCTCCTTGATGAACTCCCCGTCGCGTGATGCGTGCATCGGCAGAAGCACCACTCGCGCTCCCCATTGTTCAACGGCAAATCGAGCGAGCGATTGAAACAGAGAAGCCACCGCTACCTGTCCACCTGTCCACTGGCGCGGCGCCATGGCTATCAGCGCATCCTTCTGTTCGACGCCAAATCGTTGCAAAACCTTCCACCCATTTTCTGTATCGGCATCGGGCAGCAGGAAAGAGAGGTCTGCCCCCACCTGTACCTGCGATAGCCCCATCGCCTGTAGCAGTTCTGCCGAAGCGGGGTCACGCACCACCACCACATCTGCCTGTCGCGCTGCGCGAGCCGTCCACCGTCGCGCCCAGCCCCGTCGCAGGGGACCGATACCCTGTCCAATCCACGCGATGCGACACCCCGCACGACGCGCCAGCGTATGCATTCCCAGATAATAGACGACCGAACGCGCGCTGGTGACATCCTGAATCAGGCTTCCACCGCCCAGCACGAACACACAGCTCCGGCACATCGTTCGCCAGACTGCTCGTAAGTCTGTTCGCGGGATTGCCGGCGTCCCGTGTTCGCTCTGGGTGTATGCCGGATCCGCGCTCATCACGGTAACTGTGTCCGCGTATCCCGCCTGCCTCAAGCCATGCAGCAGTCCTGCCAGAACGGCTTCATCCCCCAGGTTCGCGAAACCGTAGTATCCGCAGGCGAGGATGCCCTGACGGCTCATGCTTGCACCCGCTTTGTCCACCAGCGTATCGCCACGAACGCCAGCGTCCCTATTATAGCACCAAGCAGCCATCCCAGCAAGATTCGCGGCAGGGAAAGCGCCAGCGGAGTGTGGATGTGGCACAGGGTATTGACCACCGATGCCTGTCCGATAACCCCTAACAGTAAGAGCGGAATCCATGCCCTCCGCCCGATGCCTGCCGCCGACATCGTCAGTGCCAGCACCAGCGCAGGATGTCCCACCAGAAACTCTTTCGTGCGCGGGCGTGCCAGCAGGTATCGCTCTAACAGCACGCGCATCTTCATCTCAAGGTCCGAAACACCCACGCCCGGCTCGTTGCCCGTGCGCACCAGCACCAGCGCCAGCAATCCCAGAGCCAGCAGCACCGCTACCGCCAGTCCCACTGTGACCGGATATCCCATGATCTGTCTCCATCGCTGCCGGATGCGCTCACGTGCGTCCGCAAGGGAAGTGGCATTGACCGTGTCGAGCGCGTACCCCCAGCCAACTGCCAGAACCGGTAGCAAGTGCGCCAGTTTGATGCCGGCGAACTGGTTTGCCTTCACCATGAACGGTAGAGAAGCCAGCAAAGCCACCACGTGCAGCCCGCCCGCCAGACTGAAAAGGGTCAACCACGCAAAGGTAGCAAGAGCGTGCAGGACGGGCAAGCGACCGGGCTTGAACACATCCACCAGCAGAAAGCCCAGCGAAGGAAACGCCACAGCCGCCACAAGGGCACAGGCTTTACGTCCCGTCTCCCCTCCGGCGTAAGCCACTATCACTCCAGCGGCAAAAGCCGCCACAGCCAGCCATGCCGAGTGCTGCTGCGCAAGCAACCTCTCCATCAAGATCACTCCCGCCACGAGAGCAGAGCCACCGGTTATCCACCATATCCACGCAGGCACCGCCGGTTCGGTAAAGGGGTGGGGTTCCCCAATAGGGTAGCCCGCCTCTTGCAGGGAGAGGCGCAACTGCGTGACAAACCTCGCCATCCCCTGTAACGGTTGCTCCTCGATACCGCTCGGCAGTCGCACGTAGCACAGTCGGATGTTGCGTTCCCGCACAGCACGGGTATAGCGCTCCAGCAGGTCCCCCGGGTTGAGAGTAGACATCTCTGCCGCGGTGACGCTGTGCACCCGCACCATGCGGTCCAGCAGTAAACGGGTCAGCTGCTCATCGCCTTTCTGCTTGCCAAACTCCACAGAACCGTATAATAACCCGAGTTGCCGCATGGTTTGTGCCGTCAGTGGCAGCAGTGCACGGAAACCCAGCACCTCGTCCCCACTGAAAATAACCGCCTTTGCGCCTGCTCGTTGCACTTCTGTCAGCGTGCGTTCGACACGCACCGGCGTGCACGCGGGGCTGTTGTTCACCCGCGCTATCACGGACAGTCCTGCCGTTGAGACCTGCTTTGCCAGCATGGGGTCTATCCCCACGCTGATCTGTGAAAATATAGAGGCAGGAACCGGAACAGAAAACCCGACCGCTCCGCCGGTGTCGGTATAGGCGTAGACCAGCACCCCTTTGCTCGCCCGCAGGGTGTCCAGCAGCTTCTTGCGCGAAGGGGTATACACCGTCCGCCACAGGGAGGGCGTCATCTGGATGGCTCCTGCAGAACGTCGGAGGCGTTCCACCACCTCTACCGATGCCGCACGCACGATGGGGGAAGGAAACTTCGGATACAGCTCCCAGCTCAACTGACCGGAGCGGAAAAGGTCTTCTACTGTTTGCTCGTTGAGTGCAACCGCCGTTGCCCCCGCTTTCTTCATCTGTTGCAGAATTTGCGAAAAAGCTATACCGGTATCCGCGCTAACCTGCAACAGCTGTTCGCCATCCAACGCGATCCCTACTCGCTTGTTCAGTGCCTCTGCTCGCCAGCGCGCCGCAAACGCCAGCAACGAGACACCAGTCCCCACTGCAAGCAGCAGCCAGCCAATCCGACGGGACATCCCGTGATACCCTCCTTCTTTGTCATTCTGAGCAGCGCGAAGAATCTATGTGACATCGCCAAGATGCTTCACTGAGGCTCAGCATGACAATAGGCATACTGTTTGGCGCAAGGATTTAAGCGTTGCCCATTTCGGCAAAAGGCGTGCGGATACCTTGTATGAACGACGGCCTTTCAGAAGTCTGGGGGAAGCGAGCGGTAATAGTAGTAACGGGGACGACGCAGCCGTCGCAGGAGCCTGTCTCGTCCCAACGCCATGACAGTGGCTGCCCCTGCCACGAAGCCGCCGGCGTGAGCCATTGTCGCCACACCGGGCTGGAATTGAAACTGCATCAGGAACCAGAGCCCCAGCAGAATGAAAGCCGGCACGGCTATGACATCGATAATGAAGAAGAAAATCACCAGTACCCGTATGCGCGCGGCGGGGAATAGCACGAAGTAAGCCCCCAGTGCGCCAGCAATCGCGCCGCTGGCTCCCACCGTGGGGATGGGGGATGCCGCGTTAATCACCACATGCGCCAAAGCCGCCGCCACACCCCACACCAGATACCAGAACAGGAACTGAAAATGCCCTAAAGCATCCTCCACATTGTTGCCGAAAATCCAGAGATAGAGCA